>JBDKGX010000131.1:0-6740 GCA_039797965.1 Pseudomonadota bacterium | reverse complement strand
TACTCGCGTTCAGTAGCGCTCATATGCAGACCTAGTTTGGTGCGCCGCCATAAAATCCCTTCCGCATCCTTTGCCCATTCGTGAGTACGTAAAAATTGTACTTCGCGCTCGGTCAAGGTAGCCCCAAAATCCTGACCTAAATCAGCTTTGGTATTAGCATCGCCTAGTACTTGCCCTGCACGAGTGCCATAACGACGAATCAAACTGTGCGCCCATTGGGGGGTTAAAAAGCTGTAATTTTTTAAGAGCTTATCGACTAAAGCATCGACTTGATCGACTGCAAAATCGCCACCGGGGAGCGGGGCTAGCCTTGTCCACGCTTGACCTTGTTGAGGGTGGTAAGGTTTGAGTTTATGCAGGGCATCTTCAGCTAAGCGTCGATAGGTGGTGATCTTGCCCCCAAAAATATTCAAAAGGGGCACTTGTCCCTGCACATCACTGACTTTTAACACATAATCACGGGTTGCTGCTTGCGCTTGACTAGCACCATCATCATAAAGGGGGCGTATACCGGAATAGGTTGAGACGACCTGTTGGGGCGTGATAGGCTGCTTAAAGTACTCGCTGGCGGCTTTGCAAATATACACCACTTCATCATCACTAATCTGCACCTGATCTAAGCCTGTGTGATGATCTAAATCAGTAGTGCCTAATAAGGTGAAGGCTTGTTCATAGGGAATGGCAAAAATAATTCGACCATCCCGATTTTGAAAAATATAGGCACGGTCATGCTCATAGAGCTTAGGCACAATAATATGGCTACCGCGTACTAAACGCACCGAGTGGTGTGCTTGGGGTAAATGCTCTATGTCGTGGAGTAGGTGATCAACCCAAGGTCCCGCGGCATTGACTAAGGCTTTGGCTTTTACAGTAAAAGGTTTAGCGCTGTGCTGCCCTTTGAGTTGTATGTCCCAATGATTACCCACCCGTTTTGCTCCTACACAGGCGGTTTGCGTCAGAATAGTAGCGCCTCGTTGAGCCGCGTCTAAAGCGTTCAGTACTACTAAACGAGCATCATCTACCCAACAGTCGGAGTATTCAAAACCTTGGGTGTAGCCAGCCGCTAAAGGTTTTCCGGTCATATCAGTGGTTAGGTCGATGGTTTTAGTGGGGGGGAGTAGTTTACGTCCGCCTAGATGGTCATATATAAATAGACCTAGACGAATCAGCCATTTAGGGCGTAATTCAGGATGGTGAGGAAGGATAAAGCGCAAAGGCCAAATCAGATGAGGCGCATTTTTGAGTAGTACTTCACGTTCGGACAAGGCTTCACGTACTAAACGAAACTCATAATATTCTAAATAACGCAGCCCCCCGTGTATCAGCTTAGTACTTTTAGAGGAAGTCCCCTGTGCCAAATCATCTTTTTCCGCTAAGAGCACGGTCAACCCTCGCCCCGCCGCATCACGGGCAATCCCACAGCCATTAATGCCCCCACCAATAATCATGAGATCGTAGAGTTGATTAGAGGGTTGCATAGTCAGTTTGACCTCGTGTTATTGTTATTCGGTGAAAACGAAACTCAGTATCTTGGTTTATTTTTGTTTAATCAATGTGCGAGGGTTTATAGGGGCGTTAAGCTAGTTAAGCGTTGATATTCCTCCACGAGTTGTTGGCGTCTAGCGGCATTTAAGGCATCCATAGGGATGGCGGCGCGTTTAAAGAGTTGGTCGAGCCCGTAGATTTCGCTGGCGAGTACGTTGAGGCGTTGTTGCGTTACATTACGGGGAGCCTGTGGTGTTTGGTGGGGCGGATTAGGTGGCTGCAACGTATTCAAAGTACTTGTGTCGAGTGTGCCATTTCGGGCAGCTTTTACGAGTTGATGTAAGTAGGCTAGGGGTTTGCGTACTTTACTTGATTGAATGGCGTGATCGAGTACGTTGAGGCAATGGCTAGCGAGTGTGGGGCTTAGACCGTCGAGTAGTTTAGCGGCTTGTTGTTTTTCAATGTCTCCAAAGGTTTTAGGGTAGGGCAAGCTTTCCCCACTAGTACGGTGCTGTTTTAAATCATCACGACCACTAGAATCGAGTACTTTATCCGCTGTGTGCAAAGTACTCGGCTTAGTAGGGAGTACTTGGGAGTGGGTTGTTGTTAGGTTTTTAGTTGTAATGGTTTTATCTGTATGTACCCATTTTTCGGGTAGGCTTTCTGAGAAATGGGGGGTATTTCTGTTTTTTGGGAGAGGGGGCGCGAGTACTTTATTGATGGGTTGAGTGAGTAACTGTGGATTAATGAAGTACTCGGTTTCAAAGATTTTATGCGGTTTGGTTTGGAAGATGCCAATTTTTAAAAAGCCATTGATCGCGGTGAGTACTCGGTCTTTTCTGATATGGGCGAGGGTGGCGATGCGTTTATTTGTTAATGGGTCTGAGCTTTTGCCATAGCATAACGTTTGACGCAATAGGACTAAAAAGATTTTGAGTTCGTTTTGAGTCAGATCAGCGGCGAGGGCTGAGTCAATAAGAGTGTGGGCGAGGCTCATTTTGCAATGTCCTAAAACTAGGGGTTTCTTCATTGGGGCAAAAAGCCGGATGTTGAAGACGTCTCTAGGACACGCCGTAGTTATTTCCGCGTTGGCAGTTTTATATTCCCTACACACCCGACAGATAAACACGCCAAAGTGTGCAGACGAAAAAATACCGCCTGCGTTGGCGGTGGTAATGCCGCCTAGTTGTGTCTTCAAAATCAGCTATTGCTGTTAAGTACTCTAATCAAAGAGTACTTATTCAGAATAAGCGATGGGGGCGGTGCTGACAAGTACTTGATTACACATTCAGCGTGTAAGCAGGTATTATAAGCGCCGTGTTAATTGTCCTTTGATACTGTTATGCCCCAAAAGCTCGAACTCACGTGGGTGGGTAAAGACCAACGCCCCCAATTAGAACCGCGTATTTTATTAGAAGACCCCACACTGTCATATCATGCGCCGCATCGAGTGACGGAGACGGATTGCTTTGATAATCAATTGATTTTTGGTGATAACTTGTTGGCGCTGCGGGCGTTGGAGGCGGAGTTTACGGGTAAGGTCAAATGTATGTTTATTGACCCGCCGTATAATACGGGTAGTGCGTTTACACATTATGATGATGGGTTGGAGCATTCGATTTGGTTGGGGTTGATGCGGGATAGGCTGGAGATTATTCGGCGGTTGTTGAGCGAAGATGGTTCGCTGTGGATTACGATTGATGACAATGAATGTCATTATTTGAAAGTACTCTGTGATGAGATTTTCGGGCGGCAGAATTTTGTGGCGAATGTGGTTTGGCAAAAAGCATATAGTGAGCGCATGGATGCTAAGGAGTTTAGTAGCTCTCATGACCACATATTAGTTTATAAAAACAGTGATAAGTTTTCGCCTAATAAATTAAAAATAGAGCAGAATGACAAGCAATTTAATCTTTTTGATAAAAAAACTGGCAAATTTTACAGAAGACGTTCCTTAAGAAAGGAGGGGTCGAACTCTCGTAGAGAAGATAGACCCAATCTTTGGTATCCAATTATAGCCCCAGACGGAGCGGAGGTTTATCCAATTAGACCATCTACAAATACGGAGGGAAACTGGCGATGGTCTCAAGAAACGTTTAATAAAAATAAAGAATTAGGTGTGATTGAGTGGGTTGAAAACTCAAGGGGATGGGAACTCTATGTTAAGCAGTTTAAAGAAGATGAAGCTACCAGACCCCCCAATACGTGGTGGTCTTTCGAGGATGCAGGACATAATCACGAAGCTAAAGAAGAAGTGAGAGCTTTTAACGTAGAAAGTGTTTTCTCGACTCCCAAACCAGAACGTCTACTAAAACGAATTCTTGAAATAGCCACCAACCCCAACGACCTAGTACTCGACTCCTTCGCAGGCAGTGGTACAACAGGCGCAGTCGCTCACAAAATGGGACGACGCTGGATCATGGTCGAACTCGGCAACCACTGCCACACCCATATCATCCCGCGCCTGCAAAAAGTCATCAACGGCACAGATCAAGGCGGCATCTCCAAAGCTGTCAATTGGCAAGGCGGGGGCGGTTTTCGCTATTACAAACTTGCACCCTCCCTCCTACAACACGACCGCTGGGGCAATCTCACCATCAACCCCAGCTACAACGCCGCCATGCTCGCCGAAGCGTTGTGTAAACTCAATGGCTATACCTATGCCCCCTCAGACACGATTTTTTGGCAACACGGCTACGCGACCGAACGCAGCTTTCTCTACGCCACCACCCAAACCCTCACCTTTGACCAGCTCCAAGCCCTCGCCGATGAAGTCGGTGACGACCGCGCCCTACTTATTATCGCTGCCGCATGGCGAGGCATTACCGGAGAGGAGGCGAGTACTCGTTGGCGCAATCTCACTTTGAAAAAAATCCCTAATAGTATTCTCGATCTATGCGAGTGGGGCAAAGACGACTATAGCCTCAATGTAGCTAATCTACCGATGGCAAAACCCAAACCAACCCAAAGTACTCCCACTCCCACACCGAAAAAACCCAAAGCACCGATAGGACAAGGTAGCTTATTTGCAGATGAGGGCTAAACTATGAACCGCGAGCAAATCATTCACCACATCAAAGGCAGTTTATCCCTGCGTGCGCCTCAAGCTGAGTCACTGCAAAAACTAGCCATCGCCCTCGATCAAGCGCCCGCGATGCGCAATCACAGTCCTGACCGCGATTTAACCGCTATACTGGATAGCCTCAAAACGCAATTTCCGACTTTAGAGGATTTTGAACGTGAGTTTCCCTCGCTGTGTTTTGCCTTGGCGACGGGGGTGGGTAAGACACGACTCATGGGGGCGTTTATTACCTATTTGCATTTAGGCTATGGTATTAATAATTTTTTCGTACTCGCGCCCAATCTCACGATTTATAACAAACTGATTCAAGATTTTACCCCCAATACACCTAAATACGTTTTTAAAGGGGTTGAGCATTTCGCCATTAAACCACCTGAGCTAGTGACAGGGGAAACTTACGAGTACTTAGGGCAACAGCGCCATTTACTGAGTCCGGTAAGGATTAATGTCTTTAATATTTCCAAGATCAATTCCGAAGTGCGCGGCGGTAAAGAACCCAAAATCAAACGGATGCGCGAAGTACTCGGTGATGATTATTACAATCAGCTAGCCAGCTTAGATGATTTAGTACTATTAATGGATGAGTCGCACCGCTATCGAGCGACGGCGGGGGTGAAAGCCATTAATGAATTAAAACCAATTTTTGGTTTGGAACTGACCGCTACCCCGTTTGTGGAAAGTACTAAAGGCGCGATACCGTTTAAAAATGTAGTGATGGATTACCCCTTAGCACGGGCAATGGAAGATGGTTTTGTCAAAGAACCCGCCGTCGTCACCCAACGCAATTTTAACCCTAAAGATTACAGCGCTGAGGAGCTAGAGCGGATTAAATTAGAAGACGGGATTCGCCTGCATGAATTAACCAAAGTCGAGTTGATTAATTATTCCCGCGATTACAATAAGCCTTTGGTTAAACCGTTTATGCTGATTATTGCCCGTGATACCACTCACGCTAGCCAACTCCTCCAAACGGTAGAAACCCTCATGGAGGGACGCTATCAAGGCAAAGTACTCCAAGTCGATAGCTCCAAATCGGGGGCGGAAGAAGAACAAATGATTACCCGTCTATTAGCGGTGGAGAGTGTGGATGAGCCGACCGAAATAGTCATTCACGTCAATATGCTCAAAGAAGGTTGGGACGTGACTAATCTCTATACCATTGTCCCGCTACGGGCTGCGAATGCACGCACCTTGATTGAGCAATCGATTGGGCGCGGTTTGCGTTTACCCTATGGCAAGCGCACGGGTTGTGCTGAGGTGGATAGGCTTAATATTGTGGCGCATGATCGGTTTCAGGAAATTATTGATGAAGCCAATCGCGGTGATTCGCCCTTACGCCTCAAACAGGTGATTTTAGAGCGTCCCGAGGAGCAAGAGGTTAGAGTAAATTGCCAAGTAACGGCACATATTGATAATGCCTTTGCAGATGCACCGAGTACTTTGCAAGATACGGTAAGTACTCCTGATCATGCTAATGAAGCTAATAATTCAAGTACTTTAGTCAGTACTACCGAAGCAACTTCAACTACTGCACCGAGTACTTCAGCTACTAGTACTTTACCCAATACGCCAAGACCGACCTTGGCTTATGCCAATGCTGCGGAAAAAGCAGTCTTACAAAAGACTTTAGAAATTAGTCAGCAGTACGCCACTCAACCCAGCACTGTCCCTAATACCGAAGCGCTATTAAAAGACGAAGTACAACAAGCGATTGCTCAACAAGTAATGGACGAGTTAAAGCCTGTTCAAAGTACTTTGTTTAAAGATACGGTGATGGATGAGACTAATGTAGCGACCTTAGTCAATCGGGCTTTGGTGTTTGCAGTTGACCAAACTATTTCTATACCACGCATTAGTGTTAAACCCACTGGTGAGGTCACTACAGGTGTCAATCCCTTTCAATTGAGCTTTGAAAATCTACACTTACAACCGAGTACTCGTGAGTTAGTGGGGCAGGCATTACGCACCAATGAGCAATTTAAACTCACTACCGAATCACATCAGCGCTTTGAGCGAGTACAGGATTATATTGTGGGGGCGTTGCTTAAATTTGATGATATTGATTATTTCAGTCAGGGCGAGTTGCTTTATGATTTAGCTAATCAAACCGTTGAGCACTTAAAAAGCTATTTAAGCGAAGAAGATATTCACATAGTTTTAAATCAGCACAGCA
>JBDKGX010000130.1:0-6778 GCA_039797965.1 Pseudomonadota bacterium | reverse complement strand
CAGGACTTGTTTAGTGATGGCTTTATTGGTATCGCGGCTAAGTACTTGCTTGGCAAACTCAGCCTCACTTGGCGTAGCATAACTATTAGCCATCAAACTACCCACCAATAGCGCATTGATAATGATAGGCAAGGTATAACGCTTCATAAGCCTAACTCCCATTGAGCCAATACCGAGCCTTGTTTAGCCGCTTGCTGGCGTAACTGTTTCGCTTGCTTGGGGTTTGCTTTGAGCCAAATACCGGAGTCATACTCATTAGCTAGTAAGGCCATTGCATCAGCATTACCAGCTTTAGCCGCTTGCTGGAGTAGTTCAATACGTCGATAGGGGTCTACATCCACTTCATAGCCCACCTGATAAGTCCACGCCAATAGCTCTAAAGCAGCGCCATTACCTTGTTTGGCTTGTTGCTTAATTTGTTTTAATGCTTGAATGGCTGAGGTAGTAGAAACCTCTGGCTGAGTACTACTAACTATTACTTCTGACTCATTCTCAATGGATTCTATGCCTGCAATCCCCTCGGTATTAAGAGTTGGTGTGGTAGTACTAGGCTCACCTTGCTTAGCCACTAATTCTTTATAATGAAAATAAGCCGTTTGATAATCTTGATAAGCCTGATCACGGTCTCCGACACTAGAGCCTGTTGCTAGTTGGGTATAGCGTTTATAAGCTTCTTTATAGGCTTTTTCTGCTTGAGCTATATCTTCTGCGAAACTCGAACTAATACTGGCTATCAACAGCATGCACAACACAAAGGGCTTAAGTGAATTGTTATACATAGACCATCCCTCGCTAAATATTCAGAGATCAATCTATTGTAAGCCTAATCAGAACAAAACAACTTGGGGTAAATCAAAGATGCAGGACTCACCAGAAAAGTACTGCTGTCTAGCTATAACAAAACAGAGTACTTTCCCAGTAAATCATTAATGATTGGTGATAGGCTAGTTTTGCCTTATTTCGTTTTTAGTAATGACCATAGCCATGATCATCTCGCCCCCGACCTCTACCACGGTCATCTCTACCCCGATCTCGATCACGACCTCTGTCCCAACGTTTAGGCTTAATACGATTAGCCTCACAACGCCAGCGCTTGGCATAACCATGACTTACTTCACAATATTTCACTACGCAGGGTAGACGATAATAGGCTCGACAACCCTTTAAAGCCGCATTACTCGCTTGTGATTGTGACGGGTACCAACCTGACCATGTTGAAGCGAATGCTAGTGGGCTGAGTACTAATAACAACAACCCCATATATCCTAACTTTTTCATTGACTTCTCCTAGGTTAAACCACTGTAGAGCTTTAGTACTTTCAACTACTTAAAAGTACTCCCTAAGTATAGTAACGAAACGCCCCAACACGAGAGGTACAGTAAAAGCTAATCCCTTTAATACGTATTGCTTAACGATACCCTCATCCGCTCCAACAAATTCTGCGCCACGATCATGCGATACTCACTACTCGCTCTAACATCACTCATCGGTTTGAAATCTTGCGTCAGAGCTTGTTGAGCCATTTGAATAGTACTGTCATCGAGTACTTTGCCTATTAAGGCTTGCTCGGTATTTATGGCTCTAGCGGGTGTGGCTGCCATACCCCCATAGCCACTTCTAGCGTGCTTAATCCAACCCTTTTCAAGCGTCAAAACCCACGCCGCACACACAGCCGAAATATCATCGTCGAAACGTTTGGATACCTTATCAACCACCAGTACTTGGTGCTCTTGCAAACGTGGAATATGCACCGCAGTAATAAACTCGCCCTGCTCTAATACGGTTTTACGATAGCCTGTAAAGTACTCGCCTAAATTAACCCAGCGAATCCGCTCTCCTTTTTGCAACTCCACCTCCGCATTTAACGCTAATAGCACCGGCAAGGTGTCACCAATGGGGGATGCTGTACCGATATTGCCGCCGAAAGTACCTTGATTGCGAATTTGTTGGGAGCCTAAACGCTTCATCATGTTGGCAAAAGCAGGATAGTGAGTTTGCAGTACTGCAATACAATCGGTATAGGGGCGAGCTGCACCGATGATGATTTTATCGTCGAGTACTTGAAGCTGTTGCATATCACGTACTTGATTTAGCCCGATTAATGTAGGTAGTTGCTTAAGATGTTGGGTCATTTCTAGCGCTAAGTCGGTACTACCTGCTACTAATCGAGCCTCTGGATTTTGAGTCAAAAGTACTGCTAATTCAGCACGAGTACTCGGTAAAAAGTACTGCTGGTTTTGAGTGTGAAGGGCGAGTGTTTGAGTACTTTGAAGCGTTTTTAAGGTTTGAATGGTTTGCGCGGCATTAGCACTAAACTGATCTTCGGGTAAGTACTCGCCTAATTGGTGGGTGGCTTGGATAATCGGTTTATAGCCTGTGCAGCGGCAGAGATTGCCCCCTAAAGCTACGTCGATTTGGTCATGAGTCGGTGCGGGTTGCTCTTTCCACAAGGCAAACATCGACATGACAAAACCAGCGGTACAAAAACCGCATTGTGAGCCGTGGCAATCCACCATGGTTTGTTGCACGGGGTGCAGCCGTTCGCCTTGAGCTAAACACTCCACGGTAATAAGTTGCTTACCGTGGAGCGCCCCC
Source organism: Pseudomonadota bacterium (assembly GCA_039797965.1). Classification (GTDB taxonomy): domain Bacteria; phylum Pseudomonadota; class Gammaproteobacteria; order Thiotrichales; family Thiotrichaceae; genus Thiofilum. The sequence continues at coordinate 4,182 of JBDKGX010000130.1, read as the reverse complement.
AATAAGGTAATACAGCTATTAATGGCGCGGTAGTTCAGTTTGGTGTGTTCGGGATTGAGCTCAGCTAGTACGACGGTACATGCACCACAATCACCGGATGCACAGCCTTCTTTAGTGCCTATTTGGTGCAAATGTAGGCGCAAATAATCCAATACGGTAGTATTAGTATCGATCTGATCGAGGGTTACTAATTGGTCATTGAGTAGAAATTGGATCACAGCACACTCCTTAAAAGCTGTCTTACTGGTCAATAATAACCTATTTAATCTTTGTTTAAAAAGAACCTTTGCCAACTCCATAAATTTGGAATTATTCTTGCACATACACTCGCTAGGTTGAGTCTGCTACCATCTGCGCTCTACCACCCCCTTAACCTATCTGGGAGTCAGTATGACCGCCACCACGCCACGCTTAGCTTTGCAGGGTATTCGCAAACAATACCCCGGCACGCTTGCTAATGATGATATCCACCTCGCTATTGACTCAGGCGAAATTCATGCCTTATTAGGGGAAAATGGCGCGGGCAAAAGTACTTTGATGAAAATTATTTACGGTGTCGTCAAGCCTGATGCTGGAACCCTGAGCTGGGAAGGCAAGACTATTCAAATCAAAGACCCTGCCCAAGCGCGAAGCCTTGGAATTGGGATGGTGTTTCAGCATTTTTCCCTGTTTGAAACCTTGACGGTAAGCGAAAATATTGCCCTCGCTCTCGGTGATCAAGCGGGTGATTTAAAGACCTTACCCACTAGGATTCGGGACATATCCCAACGCTATGGCATGGCATTAGAGCCTGATCGTCCCGTGCATTCGCTCTCTATTGGGGAGCGCCAGCGCGTCGAAATCGTGCGTTGTTTGGTACAAAACATCAAACTACTCATTCTCGACGAACCCACCTCAGTACTGACTCCACAAGAAGTCAAAACCTTATTTATCACTTTACGACAATTAGCGAGTGAAGGTTGTAGCATTTTATTTATTAGCCACAAACTCTATGAAGTCAAAGAGCTTTGTCACAAAGCCACTATCCTACGCCACGGTCGAGTCTCCGGTGAGTGTGTACCCTCGCAAGAAAGTACTTTAAGCATGGCAAAAATGATGGTGGGTGACGAAACCCCTGTGTCGAATACCTACGAGAAAAAACAAGGCAGTGAAGTCTTTTTAACGGTGACTCATCTTAACCTTACCTCCTCTGACCCGTTTGGTACTTCACTAAAAAATCTATCTCTGCAAGTGCGTCGTGGCGAAATTGTCGGTATTGCAGGCGTTGCAGGTAATGGTCAAGAAGAATTACTGGCTGCCCTCAGTGGTGAGGTACTTTTAAAAACAGCGGATAGTATTCGTTTTCCCGATGGCGCAGTCGGTGATCTCAACCCTGCTGAGCGGCGCAAACGGGGCATGGCATTTGTCCCCGAAGATCGTTTGGGGCGGGGTGCCGTACCGGATATGAGTTTGACTGAAAACGGTCTGCTCACCGGATTTCTACACGGCTTAGTCAAAGGGGGTGTAGTACTCCATGGCAAAACTAAACAGTTTGCCGAGCAAATCATCCAAGACTACAAAGTCAAAACCCCCAATAGCTCCGCTCACGCTGCCAGCCTTTCAGGAGGCAATCTGCAAAAATTTATTATTGGGCGTGAAATCCTGCAAAATCCACAGCTACTCGTCGCCTCCCACCCGACTTGGGGCGTGGATATTGGTGCGGCAACCGCGATTCATCAAGCTTTAATTCATTTACGGGATGCAGGGGCGGCCATTTTGGTGATCTCTGAAGACACCGATGAACTCTTTCAAATCTCAGATCGCATCGGAGCGATTTTTGATGGACAACTCTCCCCCTTCAAACCCACCGCCCAAACTACGATTGATGAGGTTGGGCAATGGATGGCGGGCGTATTTAATACTGAGGAGGCTCTAGCATGATTAAACTGCAACCGCGCCGTGAGCCATCCGAGCTGATGGTTTATATATCGCCCATATTAGCGGGAATACTGACCCTCATGACGGGCGCGATATTATTTGCTGTATTAGGTTATAACTCCTTTACTGCACTGTACACCTTTTTGGTTGCCCCGATTCAAGACAGTCAAGGCATTTCCGAACTACTCGTCAAAGCCTCTCCCATTTTAATGTGTGCGATTGGTTTAGCTGTCGCTTATCGCGCTAATGTGTGGAATATTGGTGCGGAAGGTCAGCTCTTAATGGGCGCGTTGGTCGGTAGTGCGGTCGCGTTACAATTTCCTGATAGTGAATCTAAAAGTACTCTGATATTAGTACTCATCAGTGGAGTACTGGCGGGTATGGCGTGGGCAGGCATTGCCGCATTTCTCAAAACTAAATTTAATACCAATGAAATCCTCACCACCATCATGCTCAACTATATTGCTTTAAACTTATTGCAATATGCTGTGCATGGCCCTTTAAAAGACCCCGATGGCTATAGCTTTCCCGAATCAGCCCCCTTTTCAGCCGGTGCAACCTTGCCCACTTTATTAGAAGATGGTCGTGTTCATATTGGTTTCGCTTTGGCTGTGATTGCCGTTTTGATTATTTGGTTTTTGGTGAGTAAAAGCTTTTTAGGCTTCCAAATGAAAGTCATGGGCATGGATGAAAGAGCCGCCAAATTTGCGGGGTATCCAGAAAAAAAATTAACGTGGCTAGTACTCTTAATCAGTGGCGGTTTAGCCGGTTTAGCGGGAGTTTGTGAGGTGACGGGACCAATTGGACAATTAGTACCGAATGTTTCTCCGGGTTATGGCTATGCAGCGATTATTGTAGCGTTTTTAGGGCGTTTGCACCCTGTTGGAATTTTAATTGCCAGTCTTTTAATGGCTCTGATTTATTTAGGGGGGGAATTAGCCCAAATTAAATTAGGGACTCCGGCGGCTTTAACATTGCTGTTTCAAGGTATGCTGTTATTTTATTTATTAGCGTGCGATGTATTGATTCGTTATCAACTGATTAAAGTACCTCACTCAAGTACTCAAGCCCAAGGAGCCAATTAATGGATTTCGATGTCAATATGCTCAGCAATTTGCTCTATGCTATGGTGCGTACAGGTACACCCTTATTATTAATCGCCTTAGGTGAAATGGTTTGTGAAAAAAGTGGCGTACTGAATTTAGGGCAAGAAGGCATGCTATTAATGGAAGCGGTAGCGGGTTTCATTGCTGCTCTGACTTCGGGTAGTTTAATCATCGGGGTATTAGCCGCTATTCTTGTTGGTATTTTAATGTCGCTGCTGTTTGGCTTAATCGCTATTAATTTAAATGCCAATCAAGTCGCCACGGGTTTGGCTCTCACTATTTTTGGTATTGGCTTGTCGGCTTTTGTAGGTAGTAGTTATGTCGGTCAACCCTTAAAAGGTTTTGAACCCATTAATATGGGCGGACTAACCGATATACCTGTTATTGGTAAAATGCTCTTTGGGCAGGATGCTTTAGTCTATTTATCCTTTTTATTATTTTTAGGGGTCTATTGGTTTTTCCGCTGGTCAAGGGCTGGATTAGTCGTAAAAGCTGTCGGTGAAAACCCTCATGCCGCTGAAGCCATTGGCTTACCTGTCATTAAAACCCGCTATTTAGCCGTTATGTTCGGTGGTGGTATGGCCGGACTTGCAGGAGCTTATTTATCATTAGCTTATACACCCATGTGGGTAGAAGGCATGAGTGCTGGCAAAGGCTGGATTGGTTTAGCTTTAGTCGTTTTTGCTAGTTGGCAAACGGGGCGAGTACTGTTTGGAGCGTATTTATTTGGTTTAATGAGTATTTTAAATCTAGTCGTACAAGGTTTAGGTTTTAATATCTCCGCGAATTTACTGAATATATTACCTTACCTAGCCACTATCGTAGTACTAGTCTTCCTGTCTATGAATCAGCAACGTATTAAAATGTATGCGCCTGCTTCATTAGGCAAACCCTTTCATCGTTCACGCTAAACAAAAAGGGCTAATGAGAGGTCTCACTAGCCCTTTTTTCTAGTAACGTAAAAAATTCAAGTTACTGTCTAACACAATCCACATAATAACGTTTGACGCCGTCCACTACTTCAGCCGATAAGCCATGAACGTCGGTTTCAAAACCGGGGAATTTTTCATTAAATTCTTGAGAGAATTTTAAATAATCCACAATCGTTTTATTAAAACGCTCACCGGGGATTAATAAGGGGATTCCGGGTGGATATGGG
>JBDKGX010000129.1:0-6866 GCA_039797965.1 Pseudomonadota bacterium | reverse complement strand
GAACTCAATGCACATTGGATGCCCTTTACGGCAAATCGCCAGTTTAAACAAGACCCACGCTTAGTGGTAAAAGCAGAAGGAACTTGGTTGTATGATCAACACGGGCGTAAATTATTTGATGGTTTATCCGGTTTATGGTGCTGTGGTTTAGGTCATACTCGCCCCGAAATTAGCAAGGCGGTGGCGGAACAAATCGGGACTTTAGAGTACTCACCAGGGTTTCAGGTGGGTCATCCTTTGAGTTTTAAACTTGCTAAAAAATTAGTGGATCAAGCTCCTCAGGGTTTAAATCATGTGTTCTTTACAGGTTCAGGTTCTGAGGCAGCCGATACTTCGTTAAAAATCGCACGGGCTTATTGGCGCTTAAAAGGTCAGGGGACTAAGACTCGTTTGATTGGTCGGGTCAAGGGATATCACGGGGTAAATTTTGGTGGAGTGAGTGTCGGGGGGATTGTTGGCAATCGCAAATTATTTGGCGCAACACTCGAAACGGATCATCTTAATCATACTTGGCGAGCTGAGGCCGCTTTTAGTAAAGGTTTACCCGAAGATGGTGCACACTTTGCTAATGAATTAGAGGACTTAGTACAACTCCATGATGCTTCTAATATTGCCGCTGTCATTGTCGAGCCTGTAGCAGGGTCGGCAGGGATTATAGTACCGCCCAAAGGCTATTTAAAACGCCTACGTGAGCTTTGTACTCAGCATAATATTCTATTGATTTTTGATGAAGTGATTACAGGCTTTTATCGTACAGGTGAGTTTTATGCGTCCAATACCTTTGACGTAAAACCTGACATGATCAATCTGGCTAAGGGGGTGACTAATGGCGCTGTCCCAATGGGCGCTGTGGTGGTGACGGATGAGATTTACAATACCTTTATGAGCCAAAACTTACCAGAGCATGCAGTGGAGTTTCCTCATGGGTATACCTATTCAGCGCATCCGGTAGCGTGTGCGGCAGGTTTGGCGGCGATGGCGGTTTATGAAGCCGATAATACTCGTGAGCAGGTCAAAGTACTGGCTCCTTATTTTGAGGCATTAATTCATAGCCTCAAAGGTTTGCCGCATATCGAGGATATTCGTAATGTGGGCTTAATGGGGGGACTGCAATTGCAAGCGCGTAATGGCGATGCCTTGATTCGTCCGCGTGAAGTGTTTGAGTACTGTTGGGATAAGGGGGCTTATGTGCGTTATGGCGGCAATACGATTCAATTGGCGCCACCTTTTGTGTCAGATAAAAACGATTTAGCCGAACTGTTTAATATTTTAAGCGATGCCTTCAAAGCAGTGAAGTAATTTAAGGTAGTCAACAAAAGTAAGTACTTTTATAAAAGAGTTAGGTTAAAAAATGGCGGATATTGAGCGTTTAGAAACGTGGGTGAAGTATCGTAAAGGGCTATGCAATGACTGTATGGGCAGTTGTTGCACTATGCCTGTTGAGGTCAAAGTACTTGATCTAGTGCGCTTAGGGGTGGTCGATGAGTTTGAGTTGGAAGAACCTCTAAAGCAAATTGCCAAACGTTTAGAAAAACAGCGAATTATTCGCCATTTTAATGCTAAGACCGAGTTATTTATTTTAGCCCAACGCTCTAATGGTGATTGTTTATATTTAGAGGCGAGTACTCGACGCTGTACAGTGTATGATAAGCGTCCTGAGACTTGTAGGTTGCATCCGACTATTGGTTCCAAGGCAGGCTATTGTGCTTATACCCAAAAAAGTACTCAGCATTAACACTCCTAGCCATTAAGCGTTATGATCTAGGTTTGTAGTTTCTGGGAGCTTTCAAGGATGGTTACACTCACCCGTGCTGAATTTTTACAAGAAATGGCGAATAAGCAAATCAATCTTGCTGAAGCCAAACGTGAGCCGCGTCTAGCTAGCTTTAGTTGGGGTGGTATTGATGCCAATAATAATGGATTGATTAGCGGCGTTGAGATGGAGGCGCTGTTTAAATCTCTCGACCGCCTCGATAATGATGGCGATGGGCAATCCGTTAATTTAGGCACTAGTACTCAACCCACTATGGTAGGGCGAGCTATGGCCGCTCTACGTGAGTTAGCTAAGCCTATGACTGTTGCCCCTGCTCCTGCCCCCAGTTCTACTAATCCTGCTCCTGCCCCAAGACCTGCTCCCGCTCCTGTAAGCGTAGGTGTACTACGAGATAAAGCGTTGGCTAATGGTTTTCCAAATGGATTACGTGCTGAGCTTAAACGAGGAGCCAGTGGCAATGCTGTCGTAGCTATTCAATACACCCTAGGACGTTTGGGGTATTTGAAAGGTTTATGTGATGGCGCATTCGGTGGCATGACAGAGCAGGCGTTAAAAGCGTTTCAAAGCCAGCGCGGTTTACTTGTAACCGGAACGGTGAATGCCCAAACCCTAAATTTACTCGATCAACTGTTAGCCAGTTTTGACCTACGTACACCAGCGGCGAAAGCTATTGACCCACTCCTATATCTATCTTCCTTTCGCCAGCTAGGCTTGCCGGTGATTACCATTCGGGGCACTGCGGAAATTTATTCGTGGGCGAGTGCGGAAATTCAGGCGGCTTACGGTAAATTTGTGGGCGATTACTGGGAGGTCATGAAACGTAATCAGGTAGAAGGGGATTGTAAAAATTTGGCGTTATTTTTCATGGATCAGTTCCGTAAGCAGTTGCGTGAAGATCGCATGATTTCATTGCCGCATCCTATTTTGAAAACGGCAGCGGCTGAAAAGCGCTGGATTGTAGCCACTACTAATAAAACCCAAGGTTTATTTACTCGTGCGGATAGGCTCAAGAGTGAAACCGGTTTAGGCGTCACGCGAGTAGGCTATGAAGCTATTTTAAAAGTCCAAGCGCTTGATCCTGAGCAGTCCATGTTGTATGGCGTGAATGTCCATTACCCAGAAATTAGTGCTAATCAAGTCGCTAAATCCGCCTACCGTTTATTTGATTGGAATCCCGCTTTTGAAAATCGTGGCAATCTCACATTACCCGAAGTACCTGTAAATCAACTACAAGCAGGTCATTTGATTTTTATTGATCATACGGGTGATGGCACGTTTGATCATACAGTGACCGTTGTTAAAGTTGAAAAAGATACTACAGGACGTACGCGTAAAATTATTATGGCAGTCGGCTCCTATGATGATGTGCGGGATAACTCGGCTGCTACGAGTGTAGAGGGAGTAGGATTGAGTATTGTGAATACTTATGCGGAGGAAGTGACCGTCACTCTCGATGTTAATGGACGTATCACGTCATCTGAGGTGACGTATAGTTCAGAGCCTATCTATTTGGTAGATACTCGCTATAGCGCCCGTACTACCCTAATGGAGCAAAAAGCAGGTGGTAAATTGATCGTAGGTCGTTGGGCATAAAGTACTCCCATAGCAGGTATCCAGCAGAGGCAACGCTAATCTGCTGGAGCATTAAGACTTTTACTAGCCCAGTACTTTTGCCTAAGTACTGGGTTCAGTCATGAGTTCTGGCGAAAATAACGGTAATCCACCAAAGCGTTGATAATAGTCATCGGTGGGATGGAGTAGAGGGCCTTGTTCGGACTCACTAATCGTTGAAAAATGTTTATCGGCTGGGGTGGTAATACGCTTATACAGTTGTTCAGTCATCACTCGTGCTTGGCGACTAATCGAGTCGGCGGGTAATAACTCCATCGGTAACTCTGGTTCTCGCAGCAAAATCCGTCTAAAACTATGAATGAGCAATGTTCGTACTAGGAAGCAACGCTCTGGATCGAGTACTTGAGTGTTTTCACAGGCGGTTAATAAAGGCGTGAAGCGCTCTAAAAATTGTTGGTATTCATTTTCTAGTGTGTCGGGCTTAAAGCTTGCCGTCATCAGTTGATGGCTAATCATGCCCAATGTTTGATCTTGTGGACTAGCGCTCAGCCACACTACATGAGGTGTTAAATTCATCTCATGTAAAAGTTTGCGGACGGCATCCTGATCAGCCGTTGGATGGGCGAATAAACCCGGCATTAAGCGACTAAATCCTAGCCATTCTAACTCTTTACGAAGTACCTCTCGCGTGTCTAAACTCAGGTCACCAATAGCCGTAATCAATAATTGCCATTGACCATTCCATTCACTACTCGGATGAAGATAAATACGTTTAGCTGCGCTGGTGAATTGTCGAAAGCCACGCTTGGTGAGTTCGTAGTAGCTTCGTCGTCCTCGTTGTTGAGCTTGCAAAATACCTTTTTCAGACAAGCGGAACACTGAAGTCCGTACCAAACGCTGGTTAATTCCTAAGGGTTCGACTAATTTAATTAAACTACCTAGCCAAATAGAGCCGCCATAAGGACACACCGCATCACCAAAAATGGTTAAAATTAATGAGTTGGCATGAATAGGTCGTTTCGCTGCAAAGTGCTCAATCAGTTGATCAGTAGCAAGATTAAAGGCATTGTGTGGTTTGGGTGACATAATTAGTAGTGCAAGACTGTGTGATAGCGAGTGAGGGGGCGATAATAGCGCGGAATAGTTTAGATGTCAGTTAGGTTTCAAGCAACGAAGCTAACTAGACGTACTCACACACCTAGGGCAAGATGTGCCCTATTGATAGCATAAAAGGATTCAGTATGGCAGGTGGAAGTCTGTTAACCCTCTTAGATGACATTGCGACGATTTTAGATGATGTGGCAATGATGACTAAGGTGGCGGCTAAAAAAACGGCTGGGGTACTCGGTGATGACTTAGCTTTAAATGCCCAACAAGTCTCTGGCATTAGTGCAGATCGTGAACTACCTGTTGTCTGGTCGGTAGCATTAGGCTCTTTACTCAATAAAGCTATTTTAGTACCCGCCGCTTTATTAATTAGTTACTTTATTCCTCAAGCTATCACTCCACTATTGATGATAGGAGGGCTGTATTTATGTTATGAAGGGGTAGAGAAGCTATTTCATAGTATGGCTGATAATGACGATGAGCATGCTGATCATTTACATGCACTAGTTGACGAAAAAGTCGATATGGTAGCCTTTGAAAAAGATAAGATTAAAGGGGCTATTCGGACTGATTTTATTTTATCGGCTGAAATTATTGTAATTGCTTTAGGGGTGGTTAAAACCGCTTCTTTAGAGCAACAAATTTTAGTACTGACTTTAATTGCCTTTGCTATGACAGTAGGGGTTTATGGTTTTGTAGCAGCCATTGTAAAAATGGATGATTTGGGCTTATATCTAAATCGTTTAGCGGGTAATTCGATTATTAAAAAGTTATTACGAGCTATAGGACGAGTACTTTTAAATGCAGCGCCTGTTTTAATGAAAACTTTAAGTATTGTGGGTACTGCGGCGATGTTTATGGTAGGGGGCAGTATTTTAATGCATGGTTTAGGAGAGTTAGTTCCCTCTGTGCATCATTTCACTGAACATTTGAATACGTTAGCGGCTAATTTACCTAATATAGGTTCATTTTTAGCGATAGTCACTCCCACTATGATTGATACTGTTGGTGGTATTGTAGCGGGTGCCGTGGTATTGGCGATAGTGATGTTGATTCGTAAACTGTTAGGAAAACCTGCTGAAGTGCATGCTTGACTACTCATTCAATAGAAAATAGCAGTATTTATCCTACTTCAGTCTAGAGGTAGGTTTTATAAGGTGGGTCTTTTTGATCCATGTGGTGGATTATTTTACATGTTGTTGAACCGTTCTTTAGTGCCAACCCAATTGGCTGGATGGCACTATCTCAGCGCGTTAATAGCGGGCTTGTGTTTGGTTTTAGCTTTTGCTCCTTTTGAAATTCGTGTAGTTGCTTGGTTAGCTCCAGCCGCTTTATTTTGGTTACTATTAATACCCAGTACTTTAAAGCAACGCCTATTATTAGGCTGGTTATTTGGTATGGGTGTATTTGCTGGGGGCGCTCATTGGCTATATGTCAGTCTGCATGATTATGGCGGTGCTAATATAATTTTAGCAGGTACTATGGTCGGTTTATTTGTACTGATTATGGCGTTGTATTTATTAATGCTGGGAGGGATGAGCTATTTCACTCAGCGTTTTGCTAGTACTGTGCAGCTATTAATATTCTTTCCGGCGTTTTGGTGGCTGATAGAGTGGTTACGGGGCTGGCTGTTATTGGGGGGCTTTCCTTGGTTGCAATTAGGGCATGCTCAGATTGATACCCCTTTGGTAGGGTTTGCGCCGCTTATTGGCTCACAAGGGATTAGTTATCTGGTGGCATTAGGGGCGGGAGCCTTAGTAGTACTTATCATCGGTAGTACTAAAGCACGTCTAGTCTCCGTCAGTGTATTAGTGATATCACTAGTCGCAGGTTATGCGTTGCAGTCTATTACATGGACAACGCCCTCCGGTGAAAAGCTCTATATGAGCTTAATTCAGGGGAATTTACCCCAAGAAGAAAAGTTTAAACCTGAACTGCGTGACGAGCATATGCGTAAGCAAATTGATATGGCGCTAGACCCTCAAGCAGATGGCCTATCCGCCATTGATCGTTCACACGTGGTCGTTTGGCCAGAAACGGCTTTACCGGATTTCTTCCATAATTCTATGGATGATATTGTCTATCCTTTAGCGGACATTATCAGTGGCACTGACCGTGATTTATTGATGGGCGGATTTTATGCCAATCCTAATGAAGGTAAGACCTATAACGCCATTATGCGGATTGGTGGAGATGGTCGTTTGGATGTGTATGCCAAGCAGCAGCTAGTACCTTTTAGTGAGTACACCCCATTGCTGGAACACCTCAAATGGATGGGGGATTTTATTCGTGTACCGTTTGCGAATTTAAGTCCTTGGACAGGTGGGGTGACAATGACAGTAGCGGGGCAAGTCATGCGCCTATCCGTGTGCTATGAAGATGCTTATGGTGCTTTAATGCTCAAGGGTTTGCC
>JBDKGX010000128.1:0-7007 GCA_039797965.1 Pseudomonadota bacterium | reverse complement strand
AACTTCTTCATCTACATCCAGATTATTAACAAATAACTCTAGAATAGCTTGTTGCTCAGCGGCATTTTTAGCTTCGGCTTCTTCAACACTCATTACATTGAGTGTCCAACCTGTTAATTCACTTGCCAGACGAACATTTTGACCACCTTTACCGATAGCTTGTGATAAACGCTCAGCATCTACCCCAATATCCATCGCTTTGTTTTCCTCATCGACTACAATCGAGAGTACTTCCGCAGGAGCCATAGCATTCATCACATAGGTAGCAATATCTTCATCCCATAATACGATGTCAACACGCTCTTCATTTAGCTCACGTGTTACCGTCTGAATACGTGAACCACGCATACCTACGCAAGCACCGACAGGATCGACATTAGGTAAATGAGTACGAACTGCTATTTTAGCACGTTGACCAGGATCGCGAGCAGCTCCCATGATTTCAATCATTTCTTGATTAATCTCAGGTACTTCTAAACGCATTAGCTCAACAAGAAAATTTACATCGGTACGGCTTACAATAATTTGTGGTCCGCGCTGATCTTCACGAATTTCTTTTAAGTAACCACGAATACGGGCGCTGACTTGCGCACGCTCACGCGGAATCATTTCTTCTTTAGGAATAAACGCCTCAGCATTATCACCTAAATCCATGACAACGCCTTTATGATCAGCACGCTTTACCGTACCCATCAAGAGTTGCCCTACGCGATCACGATAGCCGGAAACTAATTTTTCACGCTCTGCTTCACGCACTTTAGCTACAATTACTTGTTTCGCTGTTTGAGCTGCAATACGTCCAAACTCAACTGAGTCAATCGATTCTTCAATGTAGTCGCCAATGGCTACTTTTAAACCACGATTTTCGGCATAGCTGATTAAAATCTGGCGATCAGGGCTTTCAAAATTAGGATCTTCATCATCAAGTACTTGCCAACGACGGAATGTTTTATAGTCGCCTGTATTGCGGTCAACAGCAACACGTACATCCATATGCATCCCGAAACGTTTACGGGTAGCCATTGCTAAAGCGGTTTCTACTGCTTCAAATATCAGCTCTTTGCTGACATTTTTTTCATTAGAAACTGCATCAACTACGTATAGAATTTCTTTATTCATGAGAACGTTTACCCTTACCCTTTGGCTGAGCTTTCATTTCGTATACTAGCCGCCCTCGATCAATGACATCATATGGAATGACATAGCTTACACCATCAACTTGTACCGTAATGGTGTTTGCATCACATTGTTCTAGAATCCCTACAAAGTTACGCCGACCTTCAATTGGGGTACGGGTACGAATTTTTAACTTTTCACCAACATAGCTTGCATAATGCTCAGGTATGAAAAGTACTCGATCTACGCCTGGAGAGGAGACTTCTAAGATGTAAGCTACTGGAATCAAATCTTCAACGTCCAAAGCTGTCCCTAATTGCAAACTTACTTTGGAACAATCGTCGACATTAATACCTTGCTCTGCATCGATAAACACCCTTAGTAAAGCGCTTTCTTTATGGGCACGATACTCATAGCCCCATAAAACGTAACCAAGGCCAGTGACAGTAGCCTCAATTAAAGCATCTAAACGTTTTTGCATAATTGTGGTGTTCTCTTTGCAGGAGGTAATAAAAAAGCCCCATAAAGGGGCTTTTCTTATATTTGGTAGCGGGGGCAGGATTTGAACCTACGACCTTCGGGTTATGAGCCCGACGAGCTGCCAGACTGCTCCACCCCGCATCTGAGGAAATGAATATTATATAAATTTTTTAGGGTACGCAAGTGTTTTTTTAAAATTTCTTAAAAAAGCCCATTATTATCACCTTCAACGCACATACCGATAGATAAACCCAGGGGTTGCAAATACTGCAAATAAGAAAAAGGTAACCGCATAAAACTCCCAATCTTGAGCCTGTACCGTGCCCATCACTTTTTTCTCAAGAGCGTAACCCATACCCCCCACTATCGCGTATAGCCCTAACCACTCTAGCAAACGTACCCAAGCCGTTTTCTTAGCGCATTCTAAAACAAAAAAACAGCGCTGACTAAGCCATGGTAAATTGGCTAATAGACCCGCCAAGACTAGATAAGCAATTTGATAATGTAAGGTGGTCATAGTAAATGTTTCGCATCCAAGGCTTTCACACAAGCCGTCATCAATAATTGAGGAAATAATCCAATCACAACTACCCAAGCCCCGTTTAAGGTCAAAGTTACTCCAAACTCAACATCAAACTTTAGAGGAGTCGTATCTTGGGGTTCATCAAAATACATCATTTTAATAGCCCGCAGATAGTAAAACGCACCGATGACCGACATTAGTACCATGACAATAGCCAGACTCACAAAACCTGTTTGTAAGACAGCTCCAATGACCAATAGCTTTGAATAAAAGCCAGCTAACGGTGGAATGCCTGCCATTGAAAACATAATCAGCAACATGACTAAAGCAAACCAAGGACTCCGCTTATTAAGGCCTTTGAGGTCGTGTAGCGTTTCAGCATCAATCCCCATATGACCCAATAGAATTAAAACCCCAAAGCTCCCCACACTCATAACGGTATACACAATAGTATAAAAAATAGCTGCACTATTCCCATCAGCCGTTTGAGTAGAAAAGCCTAAAAACACAAACCCCATATGCCCAATTGCGGAGTAAGCTAGCATACGCTTGAAATTCATTTGCACTAAGGCAACCAGGTTACCCAAGATGACCGACAATATGCCCAAAACCATCAGTACTTGCGCCCACTCTGCTGTTATGGTGCCTAATCCTTCGATGAGTAAACGCACCACAACAACAACAGTGGCTAACTTAGGAATACTAGAAATTAAAGCGGTCACGGCGGTGGGGGAGCCTTGATACACATCTGGCATCCACATATGAAACGGCACAATACCTAACTTAAAGCTCAAACCTGACAGTAAAAACACCAATGCCAGTAATAAAGGTACTAGGTAAGCCTGAATATCCAACTCATGCCCCACGACCTCCGCCATAGTCAAAACTTCTAAAGAGCCAGTAAGACCATATAAAATCGACATACCATAAAGTAGTAATCCTGATGAAATCGCACCTAAGATAAAATACTTCATTGCCGCTTCCGTGGCACGACCATCATCTCGTAATAATGAAGTGAGGGCATACAGTGACAATGACATTAACTCTAGCCCCAAATACATCATGACCATATGAGTAGTGGACACCATCAACATCATGCCTAACACAGTGAATAGTACTAATACATAAAACTCACCTGGGGTTTCATGATGATTACTCCAATACTTGCGTCCATACACCACAATCATGCAACTTAATAGCAAAGCTACCAGTTTTATTAAGCCAGATAGGTAGTCATGTAAATACATATCCCCCATTAACTGGCGGGCAGTACCTTCAGCAAAATTACCATAAACTAAAAAAGCCCCTGCTAATAAAGCAGCTTGAGTCATCATATAGGCCAAAATACGGCTGTGCTTGCGTAGGAATAAATCCGCGAGTAACACGGTGAGAGCTGCAATGAGTAAAAAGATTTCCGGCAGGGCATTACCTATTCCATTTAGCATTACAATACTCCTTGCCCTTTAACTTCAACCGTAAAACGAATACTTTGCACCAACTCATTCAATGACGCATTCATCAAATCCACTAAAGGCGCTGGCCACAATCCTAAAACTAGTACTGCAATCGCTAAACCACCTAACATCAACCATTCACGAGTATTAATGTCATGTATCTTATCAACCTCAGCATTAGATATATCACCGAAAACTACTCGCTTTACCAGCCACAAATTATAAGCAGCCCCAATCACTAAAGTGAGTGAAGCAGCTAGTGCCACCGACATGCCCCAAGCTAGAGTAGAAGTGACTACTAAAAACTCTCCCACAAACCCTGAAGTACCGGGTAACGCAGAATTAGCCATTGCAAAAAACACAAAGAACATCGCAAACCATGGCATACGATTTATGACCCCACCGTAGGCTTTTATTTCTCGAGTATGCATGCGGTCGTAAAGTACTCCTATGCACAAAAACATGGCTGCCGAAATAAAACCGTGCGATACCATTTGAATCATGGCGCCTTGCAACGCCACTAGAGGCAGGAAGGTGTCATTAGCACTATTGATTAACCAATGCACCATAAACAAACCTAAAGTCACGAAACCCATATGAGCAATAGAAGAGTAAGCAATCAGCTTTTTCATATCGGTTTGCACTAAAGCCACAAATCCGACATATAAAATAGCGATTAATGACATCACCATAGGAATCCAGTAATAGCTCACGACTGCTTCACTCAATAAGGGCAATACAAAGCGTAAAATGGCATAGCCACCTACTTTCAAAGTGATAGCCGCTAAAATTACTGAACCCGCAGTGGGCGCTTCCACATGGGCATCGGGTAACCATGTATGTACCGGCCACATCGGAATTTTGATCCCAAACGCTAATAAGAAAGCGAAAAATATCAATACTTGTGCGTCTTTGGTCACTTGGTGTTGATATAAATCTTGAAACGCAAAGCTGCCATTAGCATGTTGATACAGGAAAATTAAGCTAATAAAGAAAAATACCGAACCTAAAAAGGTATACAGAAAAAACTTAATAGTGGCATAAACTCGGTTAGGCCCTCCCCAAACTCCAATAACTAAAAACAGTGGAATTAGCATAGCCTCGAAGAAGATATAAAAGAGCATGGCATCCTGAGCAACAAAGACACCATTAACAATCCCTTCCATAAACAAAAAGGCTGCAAAAAACTGGGCAGGTTCTTTAGTAATCGTCCAACCACTACCTAAAGCAAATAAGGTAATAAAGGTATTAAGCAATAATAAGGGTAATGCTATACCATCAATTCCCAAAAAATAATCGACTCGTATACCTACAGCATCAATCCAACTAGTTCGCTCAATTAATTGCATAGTAGGATCAGCACTATTAAAAAACAGTAGCAGTAGCAAACTCAAAATAAAGGTAACTACAGCTGCTCCTAATCCTAACCACTTAACGCATGAGTACTTATTCAATAGTAATACAGCAATACCTGCTATAATGGGTAGCCAAATTAAGATGCTTAACATGGGTATATCCTCATCCACCAAGTACTCATATGACTACCATAATAAAATAATAAACCATGTAGCCATGGCTAAGATACCTAAAACCATAGCAAAGGCTGCGTGATATAAATAACCCGTTTGAATTAAACGTGCTCGACCTGCCAGCCAACTAATGGAGCGTGTGATACTACCAATAATAGTAACTTCAATAATTAAGCGCTCAATTAAAGCAACAAAGCTATTACCTAAATACAAAGCCCCTTTGGCAAAAAAGCCTTGGTTAAAAGCATCGAAATAATATTGATTTTCTAAAACCTTGCGCGGAGCTTTTAATTTACTATTGAGCCAATCTAAAGCATTATCGTTTTTCAAGTATAAATACCATGCACTACCAATGCCCGCTAGCATTAACCAAAAAGGTGCTCCCATCAGACCATGCAGAATGAAGCTACTAATTCCGTGATAGTCTTCTCTGAGTACTTGATCAGTATTATGAAGAATATGTAATTCGGCCGGCATATTAGTAGCCAGTATTTTGTATTGCTCTCCCATAATAATGGAATCACCGAAGAAATAGCCTAAACCTACGGTTCCAATATAATAGCCCGCAAAAATGGAAGGAATCGCTAATAGTACTAGTGGAATAGTCACCACCTTGGGAGATTCATGTAGATGCTCTAACGTATGGTCATCCATACGCTCATCACCATGGAATACCATAAAGAACATGCGAAAAGTATAAAAAGCAGTAACAAAAACACCCAATACTAATAAGATATAAGCATATAAGGCTGCTGGTTGATCAGAAAGCTTAACCGCCTCAATTACCAAGTCTTTAGAGAAAAATCCTGAGAAACCGGGAAAACCTACTAATGCTAAAGAACCTATTAAAAACGTCCAATAAGTGACGGGCATATAACGCTTTAGCCCACCCATTTTACGCATATCTTGCTCATGGTGCATTCCCATAATGACCGAGCCTGCCGCTAAAAATAGTAGTGCTTTAAAAAACGCATGAGTCATTAAATGAAATAAACCTGCCGAATATACTGAAGCCCCCAAAGCGGTCATCATATAGCCTAATTGTGAAAGTGTAGAATAGGCAATAACTCGTTTAATATCGTTTTGTACCATTCCCACTAAGCCCATGAAAAAGGCTGTAGTAGAGCCTATTATTAAAATAGCATTTAAAGTCCACTCGGCATTTTCAAAAATAGGAGACATGCGCGAAATCATGAAAATCCCAGCTGTTACCATGGTAGCAGCATGGATCAGAGCAGAGATAGGAGTAGGGCCTTCCATAGAGTCTGGCAACCACACATGCAAAGGTACTTGAGCGGACTTACCCATAGCACCAATCAATAACAACAACCCTGCTAATTCTGGCACAGGTAACTCTAATACATCGGAATGCGAACGCAAAAATAGCTTTTCAAAAACCTCGTCATAACGCAAGCTGGACAAGCTCGATACATTAACAATAATGACTGCTATTCCTAATAATAAGCCTATATCCCCCACTCTATTTACTAGAAAAGCTTTCATATTGGCATAAATAGCTGATTCTTTAGTGTACCAAAAGCCGATCAGTAAATAGGACACTAAACCAACAGCTTCCCAACCAAAAAATAATTGTAAAAAGTTATTGCTCATTACTAACATGAGCATAGAAAAGGTAAAGAGTGAGATATAGCTAAAGAAACGTTGATACCCCGCGTCATCATGCATATAACCGATAGTATAAATATGCACCATTAATGAGACAAAGGTAACAATCACCATCATGAATACAGTAAGGCGATCAATTAGAAAACCCACTTCTAATTGCATTTTGCCTAAATCCGCCCAATCGTAAACTAATACATTTTCACTAAAGTTAGGCTCTAATTGTAGTACTTGATAAAACACATAAGCCGATAAAGCAAACGCTACTCCCACACAGGTACT
>JBDKGX010000127.1:0-7110 GCA_039797965.1 Pseudomonadota bacterium | reverse complement strand
ATCATCAGAGTAGCGACTAAAGCTATCATAAAGACCAAAGCGGCAATGGATAAAATCAGTCCCTTGCGACGGACTATAACTTGCCATAACTCTCTTAAGTCAATTTCATCGTCATCATCTTTGCTATCTTGGTAGGCCGTAATGACTGGGTTATTAATGGGAACAGGAACATTAGCTAGGCGCCCTGGTGGTAGGGCTTGGTATTCTGGATTCATATTATTAGCCCTGTCTCTAGTTAACTAAGCCATTTAATACACTAATAGGGCTTACAAAAGAAGCTGCCTCTTTGAGCCAATAAACGCTATTAGAGCGATGTACTATGATGCGATCATCATTTTGTAAATAGGGATCTTTTAAAGTACCATTGCGTATAGCGTTCAAATTAATTTGATAAGCTTTGACAGAGTTATTAGGTTGTGTCCTGAACAAAATTACTTTGTCATTAGAGGCTAATGTCGTGGGGCCACCCGCTTTAGCAACAGCTTGTAGTACTGTCATCGCGCCCACAATAGGATAGACACTTGGTGTTTTAACTTCACCTTCCACGGTGACTCGTTGTGAAGTGGCTTCTTTAACAAATACCGTAATTTTGGGATTATTTAAACCTTCAGGGTGATTGGAGTAGGCTTGTTCCAATGCTCTAGCTAACTCTTGTTGAGTTAAACCCTGAGCTTTAATTTCTTTAATAATTTGTAAGGCAATATAGCCACGAGAGTCCACTCTTACAGACTGATTAAGACCGTCTGCTGGAAAAATCGTTATATCTAATAAATCAGAAGCACCAATACGATATTCAGTTTGTGGAGGTACATAACTCAGTTCATTAATACTAGAAAAAATTTGATTAGTATTATTGACTGCAGGGCCTGAAGTGACTGGTATACCACCCGAACTACAGCCAGCCATAATCAGACAGCTCGCAAGGCAAATAATAGAAGGTTTTAGCTTAGTCATCATCTCTAATCTAGTTATATTAATAGTTGATCATAAAAATTCAGTGCCCAAACCAACGCTGAAATAGGTTTTTAGCTTTGGGTGTGACTTTAACGCTTTGCACACTGGGTACCAAGGAGTTTTTATTTAAAGCAGGGGGTAGTATAACATCTTGAGGTATATCGTTGTTTAAAACAGCTTGTGGTCGTGTGGTAACACAGTGCATAGCCTCTTGGTTACCGATGATTGAAGCTGCTGCTGCAACCCCTTCAGATAAGATAGGGGGACGTCGGTCGATGCCGTGTGCATCAGTTGCTATGATATGCACGTAGCCGTCTTGCAAAAACTGTTCCGCATATTTTTTAGCGGCACGGCCAAAGTTTCCTGTAATTGCACCTGCTGTAATTTGTATCCATGCTCCCATTTGAGCGGCTTTTATAAAGTCATTGTAGTGATCACTGATCCAATGCAAACGTTCTGGATGAGTAATCAGTGGTACATACCCAGCATTTAAATAGTTTTCTATCTGCCCTAGGAAATCGGAGACAGGCACGTGATGAGAGGGTTCTAGTAAAAAGTAGCGTGATTGATTCAGGGTTGGGATGCGGCCTGATTTCAGCCCGTGCATCACCTCAGGCACCATATGAGTATCTGCACCTATAATGAGTTTGAGCGGGATACCCTCTAAATCAAGATGAGTCTGGAGTTGAGTTAATGCGGGAGCTATGGTTTGAACAGAATTTTCATAAAGTCCAGGATAGATATGGGGAGTACAGGCTAAGTGTGTAATACCATCATCAACTGCCATGCGTGCCATGGCTAAGGCAGTTTTTAAATCAGGGGCACCATCGCACAGGGCGGGCAAGGTATGACTATGTAGATCAATCATAAGGGGGTTCTAACACCAAGTGGGAGAGCAGGTTAAGCATAGCACAATATGCACTACTTAGATGTGAGACGTTTGAGTTGGCTATATAGTTCTAAAAGAAGAAAAGTTTTCTACGGTTTTGGTAACAACCAAAGCCCCCTCAGAAATTAACTTTCCAAAGAGGCTGGCAGGCTCTTAGTCCGAAACGCAAGTTAGGAAATTAGGGAGCTTTATTGGTATTAGTGTTTATTTTAGGTGTTTCGAGTTTAGGAAGAGGGGTTGTAACGCTGGTAGGCTTGGTTTCAATAGTAGGCGTTTTAATAGCAGCAGGTGTGGCAGGTAATGGCGTTGCAGGTGTTGGAGACACAACATCTGTCAACGATAAGTCGGCTTTGTTCTTTTCAAAAATAGCTTTACCAATTCCCTTTACTTCTTGAATTTCTTCTACTGTTTTGAATCCACCTTTTTCGGTACGGTAATCAATAATCGCTTGAGCCTTTTTCTCACCAATCCCTTTCAGGTTATCTTGCAAGGTTTGGAGGTCAGCAGTATTGATATTTACCATTCCAGCAAATACACCTGAGGTAAAGCCTAAAGATAATGTTATTATAAGAGTTTGAATTAGATGTTTCATAGTAAGGTATCCTTTCAAGTGTTTAGATCATTTTTTATTAATTCTTGAAGGTCAAACTATAGATAAAAATTGTTTTTACTGAAAATCTTGCGGTATTAGCGGTTATTATTAGTGAGCTGTAATAGGTTTAAAGGTAAGTGGAATTGCAGGAGAGGGCGTAACAGAGTTAGATATGCAGGATTGATTCGCAGAAGAGTTCTTGAGTCCATCGGGTAAGTGAGTGGGAGCAAAACCCTTTACATGCTCGAATAGAGTTTGATAAATAGTTGCTATGTCGTATTGACTACAAGCGTATTGTAATACGCTTATAATTTGCTGTACTTGTTGCCAAGATAAATAGTCTTCTTGTGCTCGACGAATACGCGGATGACTGGTAGTTTCAGCATCGCTATCAATCAGTAGTTCCTCATAAAGCTTTTCACCAGGTCTTAATCCGCTAAATTGAATAGCTATGTCGCCGTTAGGATTAGTCTCATCTTTAACGGTTAGACCTTTTAAATGAATCATCCGTCGTGCCAAATCCACAATCTTTACAGGTTCGCCCATATCCAATAAAAATACTTCACCGCCTTTAGCTAAAGCTCCTGCTTGAATCACCAGTTGAGCCGCTTCTGGGATGGTCATAAAGTAGCGAATAATGTCGGGATGGGTGACAGTAATAGGTCCTCCTTGCTGGATTTGTTTGCGAAAGAGCGGCACGACTGAGCCGGAGGAACCTAATACATTACCAAACCGAACCATACTGAAACAAGTTGAGCTAGACTGTGTGGCAATGCCTTGTAGTACTAACTCCGCCATACGTTTACTGGCTCCCATGACATTAGTAGGGCGTACAGCCTTATCAGTGGAAATGAGTACAAAATGTTTAACTTGATGGGCTAAAGCTGCCTGAGCCGTGTGATAAGTACCTAACGTATTATTGCGAATCCCTTCAATAGGATTATGTTCAACCAATGGTACATGTTTATAAGCAGCAGCATGATAGAGAGTGTCTATTGTATAATTACTTAGTGTGTCATCTAAGCGTTTGCGGTCTTGCACTGAACCTAATACAGGAATAATAGGTACTTGATAGTTTTCACTACGATTAATTTCTAGTAGCTCTTGCTCGATTTGATAAAGGGCGTACTCCGTTAATTCGTAAAGTACTATACAGGTAGGTTGTTGGCGGATAATTTGGCGACACAACTCAGAGCCTATTGAACCACCCGCCCCAGTTACCATCACACGATGTTCTTTAATACAAGTACTTAATAGAACTTTATTGGGCTCAACCGTATCGCGTCCTAGTAGTTCATCAATGTCAATCTCACGTACTTCATCAATCGAACGTTGTCCCGATAAGAGTTCGGTCATCGTTGGTATAGTTCGAACATGAACAGGTAATTTTTCTAAAGAATGGATAATTTGCCGTTTTCTGTGGTGAGAAATCAAAGGCATAGCTAGAAAAATATGTTTTATCCCATGGTCTTCAATGAGCTGTTCACTTTGTGTAGGAGGATGAATGGTAAGACCCTGAATGAGAGATTTATGTAGGCTATGATTATCATCCAAAAACGCTATGACTTTGTAGTGCTCACTGTGTTCCAACGCTGTGGCGAGCTGTGCGCCTGACTGCCCTGCACCATAAATGAGTATAGGACTACGTTGGTTATTGGGGTGTTGATTAAGTAGTTGATAGTAACGGCGCATGAGATAACGGCTGCCACCAATCAGTAGGAGCGCAGTACCCCAGTAAATAAGATAAATCGAGCGAGGGATGCCTTGCCAATGGGCTAATTCTGCAATTGCCCATAACACTATAGTACTGAGAGTAACGCCAATAATAACTGATTGCAGAGCCTTGATGCCCATGAAACGGATAATCGAGCGATAGAGGCCTAATTTAGCAAAGATAATAACAGCAGCTAGTGGGGCTACTAATAGTAACCATTTACCCTCGTTGAGGTTAGGTGCCCAAGTACTGAGGCGTAGGGCAAAGCTGATCCAAATAGCTGCCGGAATAAGCACAATGTCAGTGCCTAACATAATAATGCGTTTTTGCCAGCGGGGCAGCGCAAATAGGGTTTGAATAGTAGACATGGTGACTATGTTCTTAGGGGAGGTATAACCATTGAATGGTTTTTTTATTTAAGAGAAACTACTTTATCGCCTTGGCCTTGTCCCCTCAGGGTAAGAAAAATATAGCAAAAATAAGACTTTAGGTTGAGGTTTTTAATCATTAGTACATCAGTATGTGCAAGTTTTTCGGGAGTAGACATGTCGATATTTTGGATTTGGGCAAGTCCGGTGATACCTGGTCTAACTATGTAAACTTCCAGTTTTTCACGCTCATGTATAAGTTCAGTTTGATTAGGTAAGTTGGGGCGTGGCCCTACTAAGCTCATGTCGCCAATCAGTACATTCCACAATTGAGGCAGTTCGTCGAGCTTAGTTCGACGTAAGAAATGACCGAATTTAGTTATTGAAGAAACATTGGTAAGGTGAGTAGCTACAGAGGCAGTGCCAGGAAGCATCGTACGAAACTTAAAAAGAGTAAAGCTTTTTTGCTTACGGCCGAGACGAGTCTGAAGAAAGAGTGGTGATCCTGTGTCAAACCAACCAATTATGGCTATAAGCAGTAACATAGGAGAGCCAATAATTAAGCCAAGGGTAGAAAATAAAATATCAAATAAACGTATCATAGTGTTGTTTTAAGTAGGCTTGAGCAGTTTGTTTTAGGGCTTCGTCAACGCTGACAGGGGGCGTCCAGCCGAGCAGGTCGCGGGTTTTGCTGATGTCGACCTGTAGGTTGCCGCAGAGTCGTTGGGCGATGGCACGTTTACCCATTAAAGTTAGTGCAGTTTCCAGCCAACTTTGGGGGATGGGAATTAAGCGGGCGGGTTTGCCTAAGGCATGGCTGAGGCGTTGCAAAAGTTCAGTCGTGGAAATATCTTCGCCATCAGAAACGAGGAAGGTTTGGTTGGCGGCGGCGGGGTGGTCGATGCAGGTGGTGATCAGGTCGATGAGGTTGGGCAGGGCGACTAGGCTGCGTTGGTTGTGGATGTTGCCTAGGGGGAGGGGTATGCCACGCGCTACGGTTTTGATGAGTTGCCCGAAGTTGCCGGGGGCGTTTGCGCCATAAACTAAGGGGGGGCGGATAATGACGACCTCCATACCTGTTTCAGCGGCAATTTGGCGTAGACCGATTTCGGCTTCGTGTTTGGAAATGGCGTAGGGTTCGGCAGGGGTAGGGAGGTCATCGGCGGCGAAGGGTTTAGCGTAGGTTTGGTTGCCATTGACCCCGATAGAGCTGATGAAGATGAAACGACGTACACCTGCGTTAGCGGCTTGTTGTGCTAGGTTGAGGGTGGCGAAGGTATTGGTTTCGCGGAAAGCGGCTAGTGGATCAGTGGCTTGGTCTTTGAGGATGTGGGCGCGGGCGGCTAGGTGGATGATGGTATCTACCTTGTTAATCGCAGATGTCCAATTAGTAGATGGAAGCAGATCAGTGA
The DNA here is from genome assembly GCA_039797965.1 of Pseudomonadota bacterium. GTDB lineage: Bacteria > Pseudomonadota > Gammaproteobacteria > Thiotrichales > Thiotrichaceae > Thiofilum. The sequence continues at coordinate 1,181 of JBDKGX010000127.1, read as the reverse complement.
CAGAGACTTGCTTAATTTCGGGAGAAAAAGCATCGCTAACTTGGCGTACCGCAGCAATGATGGAATAGCTGTTTTGGTGTAGATGTTGGGTGAGGAACGAGCCGATGAATCCTGTCGAGCCAGTTAGTAGGATATTTTTCATGGCTTTTTATGACCAATAACGGATAATAAAAGACAGGAAAGTAGAAATAGAATTTTTTCAGATGGCTTGCGGCGACATTTATAAGCGTTAAAAGCGAGATAAAAAAAACCACGACGTGATAGGTCGCACCAACGATTCACAAATGGGTATGAAGATAAGCCGCATAAGCGAACAAGTAACACGGATTGCTCTAGAGCCTTACCACTAAGAACAAAGCGCATTCGATACAAGAATGCTTTATAGCCAGTGTTGACACCGACTTGATTATTTTCATGCTGGCGGTACAGCATGGACGAGTATTTATCTATGTACCACTTGTAGCTATGAGAGCGTGCGAATGCGTAGATAAACCAATCATGTTGCCAAACAGATGACATAGGCTCTTTGTTGTTACGGACAAATCCCTGTAGTTCAAGTACAAGTTTTTTAGTCAAAACAAACGTGCAACCCGGTCCCGGTGATTGAAAGAGGTAATCCCATTCAACTTGAGGCTGGGCTTTATTTATTAGTTTTTTTCGTCCATCAGGCCAGAAAGCAGTGAAGTTACTGGAATAGCCATCACAGTCATGTTTAGTCAACATTTGGACGGCTCTGGATAGTTTATCGGAATGCCAAATGTCGTCTTGATCAGCGAAAGCTATATAGTTGAATTCGGAGAAGTCTACGTCACGGAGTAGACGGAAAAAGTTGGGGGCGGCACTGCCGAATTTGCCGATGTCAGGAAGAACAGTGATGTTTGAGTTTTGTTCGGCAAGTTGGTGGCAAAGAAATTCGGTATTATCAGTTGAGGGATCGATGCTTATGTAAATAAAAATGTTAATATTTTCTTGTCGAGAAATAGAATCAACTTGTTCTTTTAACCATGATTTACCATCATATGCAGCTAACAAAACAACAATTTGGGGCTTATTGAAATTATCCATAAAATCTATAAAAAGCTAGATGAAGAAATACAGTGATTGATAAAAATATTGAAAATAACAAGATTCGTGATTGATCATGTTTTTGTTGAAAATAATAAAAAATAAAAGGTATTAAG
>JBDKGX010000126.1:0-7126 GCA_039797965.1 Pseudomonadota bacterium | reverse complement strand
GCCATTACTCATTGGTTATAAGACACTGCACGCACGGTGGGAACTACCGTGGTAGTCGAAGCATAACGGATATGATCTTTAATATAAGACTTTAGTAAGGCTTGAGTTTTCGGGTCGAGACGATTAATGGGTCGTACTGTCTTGGTGTTGTTAGCCACAGGCAATGCCTTAATATTCGTACTCGCTAAAGTAACTGCTTCAGTATTTTGAGAAGCCACCATATTACTCGGGATACTAGAGTGAGTCGTACTTAACATTAAACCTGCTGCCATAATGACCGCACCAAGACCTGCAGCAGCGCCATACTGCGCTACAGTACGCCATAAGGGAACAACGGTTGTAGTACTTTGCTCTACAGGCTCAGGTTGATTCACCAAAGCTGATGTTTCGATTTCATCATCGATTGCTGCATGAATACCTGCTAGAAAATCACGCTTTACCAGAGGCGTTTTTTTGTTTCTCAGCAACTCTCCAGTTAAAGCATAACGTTGCCAAGTACTGGATAATTCTTGATCTTGCTGTAACTCACTTAATAAGCGGCGACGTTCAAACTCACCTGCTTCATCATCTAATAAAGCTGATAATAGCTCATGTTTAGTCACATTCATTTACATTTCACCTGATTCTTCTACCACTGGAATTTAGTCTTCCAATAGTGGTTTGAGTACTTTATCTATCACTTCACGGGCGCGGAAAATTCTTGAACGTACCGTACCGATGGGGCATTCCATAACAGCCGCTATTTCGTCATAACTCATTCCCTCGATTTCACGCAACATAATGGCGGTTTTTAAATCTTCGGGTAGAGATTCAATAGCATTACTGACGGCTAATTCAATTTCCTCACGTAATAATTCGTGTTCGGGCGTTCCATACTCCTTTAGAGCAGACTCACCCTCATATTGTTCCGCTTCATCTGCATCAATATCGACACTCGGTGCACGACGGCCTTGCGACACTAAATAATTCTTAGCCGTGTTAATAGCAATCCGATATAACCAAGTATAAAACGCACTTTCACCCCGAAAGCTTTTTAAACCTCTATACGCTTTGATAAAAGCTTCTTGAGCCACATCAAAGGCCATATCTTGGTCATGTACATAACGATGCACGAGACTAACGACCCGATGTTGGTACTTCAAAACCAGTATATCAAACGACTTTTTATCACCAGCCTGAACTTTTAACACCAGCTCGAGGTCGGTTTGGCTTTGCTCCATCCGGACGCTACTCCTTAATCATTTTATAGTCATATTATCTTAGGCCGGATTGACGGGTTAAAAGCATTTAATGGTACTAAAGCACCCAACCTAAGGGGTTTGGATTAAATCCTTTTATGGTTTACCTGCAAAATCAACCTGCTTGTTGATAAGAGGTATATGCTACCCTGTCGCCATTAAGAATAGAATATGACTCCCCATCCAGTTGAGGCATTTAGTATGTACGATGTTTTAATCATTGGCAGTGGCGCTGCGGGTTTAACCTTAGCACTGAGCCTACCCTCTTCTTTGACTATTGCAGTAATTAGTAAAGAAAATGCTAAGGAAGGTAGCACAGTTTATGCCCAAGGGGGAATCTCGGGGGTGATGGACGAAGATGATAGTTTTGCCTCACATATTGCCGATACGTTGGATGCAGGGGCAGGTTTATGTGATCCTGAAGCGGTACGTTTTGTCGTAGAAAATAGCCGCAAAGCAGTGCAATGGCTAGTAGATATCGGCGTACCCTTTACCCGCGAAAGTAATCAGTCTAATGCGCCCTTACACTTAACTCGCGAAGGGGGACACAGTCATCGACGAGTAGCTCATGCCGCTGACGCTAGTGGTGCTGCTATTGAAACCACTTTATTAAGCCTTGTTAGACAGCGCTCTAATATCGAAGTACTGGAATATCATATTGCAATTGATCTAATTACGACTCGCAAGCTGGGGCAACATGACAATCGTTGTATAGGGGCTTATGTACTGGATCGCAATAATAATGAAATTAAAACGCTGGGTGCTCAAGTCACTATTTTAGCCAGTGGTGGCGCTAGTAAAGTTTATCTTTACACCAGTAATCCTGATGGCGCGAGTGGTGATGGTATTGCCATGGCTTGGCGGGCAGGTTGCCGTGTAGCAAATATGGAATTTATGCAATTTCATCCCACTTGCTTATACCATCCCCGCGCTAAATCACATTTGATTACAGAAGCGGTGCGCGGCGAAGGCGGACTACTTAAACTGCCTGATGGAACGCGCTTTATGCCTAACTTTGATCCCCGTGCAGAGTTAGCCCCTAGAGATATTGTGGCTCGTGCTATCGACCATGAGATTAAACGGCTAGGGATTAGTAGTGTATTTTTAGACATCAGTCACAAACCCCGCAATTTTATTATTCAGCACTTCCCCAATTTATATGAGATGTGTCTAAGTTTTGGCTACGACATGACTAAAGAACCTATTCCGGTCGTACCAGCTGCTCATTATACCTGTGGCGGAGTCATGACAAATTTAGTGGGGCGCACTGATATCCCGCAGCTTTATTGTATTGGTGAAAGTGCTTGTACCGGACTACATGGGGCTAATCGGCTAGCGAGTAATTCATTATTAGAATGCATTGTACTTGGTCAATCCGCCAGTAATGACATTATTAAACTGTTCAATGATAAAGTACTCCCCCCCTTACCTGACATTCCGGTTTGGGATGATAGTCGAGTCACTGACTCTGATGAAAATGTCGTAATTCAGCATAATTGGGACGAAGTGCGGCGCTTTATGTGGGATTATGTAGGCATTGTACGCTCTACTAAACGCCTGCAACGTGCTGAACATCGGGCGCACTTATTGCTAAAAGAAATTAATGAATACTATGCTAACTTCTCAATTACTAGCGATTTAGTTGAATTACGCAACTTAACTTTGGTAGCATCTCTTATCATCCGCTCTGCACTAATGCGCCATGAAAGCCGAGGCTTGCATTATAACCTCGATTACCCCGATCGAAATCCTAATTTAGATGGCACTCCCACCATCTTGGATCCGATTAGTGCTTATCATTGGTATTAGACAGTTGTAAGATATTGCCCCCGATAATATAGACCACAAGGCTAAGGTATGAAACTTAGTGCATTAACTGCAATTTCCCCCATTGATGGCCGCTATGCAGCCAAAACGACCTCGTTGCGCCCTTGGTTTAGCGAGTATGGTCTAATATATCAACGGGTTGTAGTTGAAATTCGCTGGTTACAAGCATTAGCCACTTGTGCTGAAATCCCTGAAGTACCTGCGCTTAGTGCTGACGCTAATGCTTTTTTAGAGCAACTGATTCATAATTTTGATGTGGATAAAGCTGAGCGCATTAAAACCATTGAACGTACGACTAATCATGATGTTAAAGCGGTTGAGTACTTTTTAAAAGAGCAAGTGGCTGAGCATCCTGAACTAGCTAATATCAGTGAGTTCATTCACTTTGCCTGTACCTCTGAAGATATTAATAATCTCTCCCACGCTTTAATGCTCAAAGGCGGTATGGAGCAAGTAGTAAAACCTGCTCTACAAGCTATTGTCGACAAACTGACAGCGCAAGCTCACGATTATGCGGCTATCCCCTTATTATCTCGGACTCATGGGCAACCCGCCTCGCCTAGTACTTTGGGCAAAGAGTTTGCAAATGTAGTGTATCGTTTACAGCGTCAACTAAAACAATTAGATAGTATTGAGTATTTGGGTAAAATTAATGGAGCAGTAGGCAACTATAATGCTCACTTAAGCGCTTATCCGACGTTAGATTGGCAAGGCTTTTCTCAAAACTTTGTAACTAGTTTAGATTTGACATGGAACCCCTACACCACTCAAATTGAACCCCACGACTATATTGCTGAATTATTTGATAATTTAGTACGTATTAATACTGTTCTGATTGATATTAGCCGTGACATTTGGGGCTACATTGCATTAGGTCACTTTAAGCAAAAAGTGGTCGCGGGTGAGGTGGGCTCTTCTACCATGCCGCATAAAGTCAACCCTATTGACTTTGAAAATGCTGAAGGCAATTTTGGTATTGCTAATGCGGTGATGACTCACTTAGCTCAAAAACTACCCATTTCACGCTGGCAACGCGATCTTACTGACTCCACTGTACTGCGTAATTTAGGCGTGGGATTGGCGCACAGCTTGATTGGCTATGAATCCTTGCAAAAAGGTTTAGGCAAACTTCAAGTCAATGAAGCCAATCTTCTTCAAGAGTTGGACGCAAACTGGGAGGTACTCGCCGAACCTATTCAAACAGTCATGCGTCGCTATGGGATTGAGCAACCCTATGAAAAACTCAAAGCCCTGACACGTGGGCAACGTATTACCCCCGAAATTTTACAACAGTTTATTGATAGTTTAGATATTTCTAGTGCTGTGAAGAGGGAGCTACACCAGCTTACCCCAATGAATTATATTGGTAATGCGGTCTCTCAAGCTCAGGCTATTAAATAATTAATGAGTAAAGTACTTTAAAGTGTCGCTTTAAAGTACTTTGACTACAAAGCTTTATATAAACTGCTAATAGGATTCTTGCCTATCCTATTTACATTTTGTTAAATCATTAATGATTTTTTATTTAATTAAAAACATACCTCTTTATGCAGAAGCCATTTTATAAAAAATTCGTAAATCTTGGCTTAAGCTAGCAAACTAAAAAATATTCATACTCAAAAATCACTACTAACTGAGTGCCATTAGTATTTTAGTGTCTTAATTTTAACCTGTATAACAGGTTAGCTAGCGTAAATCTTTCAGGGCTGTTATTAATTGCTTATTTATTTTTCTACTCCAGAATTCATCATATTCATAGCGGGTATACTACTATTTTTCATAGTTTACTTTTATTGAGGTCGAGATAGTAAAATTTTCAGCTAAAACTGATGTTAATCATCACAAATAAATCAATTTATAGGTTAAATATTAACCCTAATATAAATTATATCAAATAAAATCAACAACATAATATAATAATTTATTTGATAAATTAGTACTTTTTAGTATTAAATAGGCATTTATGAGTTATTTACACTTAACTTTAAATATTTACTCTCTCTAAAAACCCTACATACGAATAAAATATTCTTATAAATGATCCGAATTATCTTCACAGATAAACTCCCTAAAAAAATCATTAATGCTCAATTAAGGTAATTTTATTTACCATGCCACAGTTTTAGAACAATTTTTTTGATACCCCACTAATTAAATTTTTTAAATCAGTAGGGTGTCTTGGGCTTAGCCCATTTTAATGTTAGATGACAGGGGAATGTTATGAAGTGCAATACACTGTGCCGCTCTTTGGGCGTATTACTGATAATATCAAGTAGTATATTATTTAATACTGTTTGGGCTATAGATGCGGATGCAGAGAAGATCGATCTTAAACGAGGGCCTAGTGGAGCTGCATTAACTAAGGGAGATGTAGTTCTAGAAATCAAAAAAAAATACACCGGACGTATTTTATCTATTAGTAAACATGACAAAGGTGGGGACGATTGTCATGTTGTAAAGCTTCTTACACCTAGCAGTGAGTTCAAAACGATTCATGTGACTTGTTCGTTTTAGTTTATTTTTAAACCCTTTAGCTCTTAAAAGCCTAGCGTTAATGCTGGGCTTTTTCATTTGGTATGACTATGGTTAAATACTCACTGGGTCTTGAACCTGACCCTATACAGAACTGTTGTAACAAACACTACATTGCTTATAGGAGAAAAATCATCATAAATTTTAAAAACATACTAATAAAAATTTATAATTAGCATTTGATAGTTTTTTATTCTTATTCATCCGTGTATGATTAAGCTGAACATGTACCTTACAAGGGGTGAAGGACATGTTAGAGCCATGCCAAAAATAAACAGTTTACTAAATAAAGATATAAATTTATGCGCGTACTTGTTGTTGAAGATATTGCCCTTTTACGGGAAAAAATCGTAGAAGATCTAAAACGGGCTGGATTTACAGTCGATTCTGCGGCTGATGGCGCTCAAGGTCTCTATATTGCCACTGAATATCCTATTGATATTGCCATTGTTGATTTGGGTCTGCCACACGTTTCCGGTATTGATATTATCCGTAATGTTCGAGCCAAAGGTTTAGATTACCCTATTGTAGCGCTAACAGTGCGTGAGCGTTGGGAGTCTAAAGTCGAAGTACTCGAGGCGGGTGCTGATGATTATCTGGTGAAACCCGTTCATGCCGAAGAATTATCCGCTCGCCTAAGAGCTTTATTAAGACGTAAAACAGGTTGGACTCAAGCTGAATTGTCCTGCCCTCCTATTCGTCTCAATACTTCTGAGCAACGCGTTTACATTGAAGACCGTGAAGTTATTTTAACAGCCTACGAGTATCGAGTACTAGAGTACTTAATGTTACATGCTGGCGAAGTGGTATCAAAAACTCGTCTCACCGACAGTTTGTATGAAGAAGATGCTGATCGCGATAGTAATGTCATTGAAGTATTTATTCGTCGTCTACGTTTAAAACTTGATCCTGATGAAAGCATTAAACCTATTGAAACATTACGGGGTCGTGGCTATCGCTTTACTTTGGAAAGGACTAATCCCTAATTATGAGTAGTTCACTGCGTAGCCGTCAGCTGGTCAGTGGTTTCACCATTATTGTAGTAGGCATCCTTATTCTTGGGATCCTGCTACATTTTAGTATGTATGAACGTAAAAAAGACGACTCAGGTAGAAAACTCCAACAAACTGCCTTGGATATTCTAGGTTTTTTGGAGTTTGATCACGGTATTTTTAAAATATCGGATAATCTAGCACAAGAGGCTTCTTACTATATTGGTGGTGAACGCTTAGATAACTCAGGTGAGCGTGAACGCTTTGCTTATATTTACGATCTCAAAACTAATCGTCTAGTGTGGACTACGCACGATCGTAACCACATGAATGATAATACTAAACTCTTATTAGCCTTTTTTGATTTTGACACTATTAAAGATGACCCTGAGTTATTGAATGCTCGCAATAAATCTATTGTCAGAATCTTGCGCCCTGTTAATGTGCAAAACACAAGTTTAGATATTACGGACCCTAAATCCGCTCTAGCGGGTGACGCTTCTGTTTTGGATTCGGAGTACCAAGTAGCGCTGCAAC
>JBDKGX010000125.1:0-7133 GCA_039797965.1 Pseudomonadota bacterium | reverse complement strand
ATAATTACACTGCAAATAGTGCAACTAATTAAAGTCTAGTCAAATTTAATAATAACGCAGGCATTAAATTATTAATTTTTTTAGCAAAAATTAGTATCTTATTTATTAACAATACTAGCTAAAACAGGCAAAAGTTGATGAAGCGTTAATTTAAGCTCACATTGCAATTAAGACTCCTTAAAGCTATCGTCTTAACTGACACTTTTTGAGCAACACTATACTGGCTAAAGTACTCAGACAACTTTTACAACACTTACAAGCTATTAACAGCTTATAATCAGATTTTTAATTATTACTAGGCATAAAATAAATAATGTATTTTTCAGGTTCCTATCAAAATATTATTATTACGCATCATCAACAAGAGCTACATTGTAGTATTGAGCAAGATCAAGAATTAAAGCGATTAATCTGTCATTTTAGCTGTAAAGATCAAGACCTTTATGCTTTAGTCGCTGCCTTTGATCAACAGCCAGAGTTTTTAATAAAGCGTATTATTTCGTTTGCTAAAGCTTATATTAGAATTCACAATGTAGAAAAATTAGAATTAGATTTACAACATTGCCTAAATAACCCCGCTAACAATCAAATTATTATTTAAATATTTAGTTAGCCGCGCTGCTTAGAAAATACCTTAAACGTGATTCATAACTACTCACACCAAACTCAACTGGGTGAGTAGTTTTAAGGCTTGAATAGTGAAGTTATTTTACCTCTAACAACTCCACATCAAACAGTAGAGTGGCATTAGGTGGAATCACGCCGCCAGCCCCACGCGCCCCGTAACCGTATTCAGGCGCAATAATTAATGTCCGTTGTCCGCCGACTTTCATGCCGACAACCCCTTCGTCCCAACCTTTAATGACACGTCCGCCCCCTAAAGGAAAGTCAAAAGGCGTTGGGCGACCACGAGAACTATCAAATTGCTCGCCTTTTTTATCCGCTTTACTCTCGTCGTATAACCAACCGGTGTAATGAACAACCACCGTTTTTCCAGCCACAGCCTCGATACCATTGCCCACTTTTACATCATTTTTGACTAATCCTGTCATAGTAGTACTCGCCGTTGTTTTAGTTTCAGCAGGCGCGGCGGCTTCTTTACCAGAACAAGCCGTCATGAATGCACCAGCGCCCACCGCTAATGCTAAAGAAAGAATAAGACCTAGTTTCAACTGATTGATACCCAATGCTTTTTTAATAAAGATGTTAAATGCCCATTAGAGCTATTTTTAAATACAGCCTAAAAACTGTACCACTCTGACGGAGAGAATCAATAGGTTTAATTAAAACTCTTAACACTGAATAGTTAAGCATTAACAAACAACTCCCGTACTTAGCCTAAATAATACCTTTAGTTTTTAGGTCAGCTTGTTGTTTGGCATCTAGGTTTAGTAATTGCGCTAATACAGACGCGGTATGTTCTCCTAATAAGGGGGGAGGGTTGGGTGAGTTTAAAGCTTCCCCCTCAAAGCGAATCGGATTACTGACTAATTTAACTTCATCCACGAGTGGGTGGGGGTAATGCAAAGTTAAACCTCGATGCTGCACCTGCGGATCAGCAAAAACGCGATCAAGGGTATTAATCGGACCACACGGTACACCCACTGATTCTAGTACTGCTAGCCACTCATTCGTGGTTTTTTGTTTCACTAACTCCATGATTTGTGGAATCAGCTCTTCACGGTGGGCAACCCGTAAGGCATTTGTTAAGTACTCAGGGTCATAACCTAATTCGGGACGACCCGCAACGTCACAAAACCGCTTAAATTGTGCATCGTTGCCGACGGCTAAAATCAGATGACCGTCTTGAGTCGCAAAGGCTTGGTACGGCACTATATTGGGATGAGCATTACCTAGACGCTCAGGTACTGTGCCGGAGGTAAGATAATTTAAAGCCTGATTAGCCAGTACGCCGACTTGCACATCTAATAGCGCCAAATCAATATAAGCGCCCTGCCCTGTGCGTTCGCGTTGAAATAGCGCTGCCATAATGGCATTCGCAGCATACAATCCGGTAAAAATATCTACAAAGGCTACCCCAACTTTGACAGGCTCACCTCCTTGTGAATCGGGTGTTCCAGTCAAGCTCATTAGCCCGCCCATACCCTGAATCATAAAATCGTAACCTGCCCGATTCGCATAAGGCCCTGATTGCCCAAAGCCTGTGATGGAGCAATAGATCAAGTCAGGTTTGAGTACTTTAAGGCTCTCGTAATCAAGATGATACTTTTTCAGCCCACCGACTTTGAAGTTTTCGAGTACTACATCACAGTGCTTGACTAACTCATGCAACAGTACTTGCCCTTCTGCGGTCGCCATATCAATGGTGACGGATTGCTTACCTCGATTAGCGCTTAAATAATAAGCTGCTTCGTGACTTTCACCCAGCCAAGGAGGCCCCCAATGGCGCGTATCATCGCCCTCATTAGGACGTTCAATCTTAATGACTTCCGCTCCTAAATCCGCTAATTGTTGGCTACACCAAGGCCCCGCCAAAATGCGCGACAAGTCTAAAATACGAATCCCTTTTAACGGTTGGGCGGGCATAAAGCACTCCTGAAAACGCACCTATCACTTTTAGAAAAACGCCTGAATACCAGTCTGCGCTCGTCCCAAAATCAAACCATGAATATCGTAAGTCCCTTCATAGGTGTTCACGGTTTCCAAATTGACCATATGGCGCATCACGCCAAATTCATCGGAAATACCATTACCTCCGTGCATATCGCGTGACACTCGCGCAATATCTAAGGATTTGCCACAGTTATTACGTTTCACTAAGGACACCATTTCCGGCGACCAACTACCTTGATCCATTAAGCGTCCTACTTGCAAGACGGCTTGTAGCCCTAAGGTAATTTCGGTTTGCATATTAGCCAATTTAGTTTGGACTAATTGAGTTGCCGCTAACGGACGACCAAACTGCTGGCGATCTAGCGTGTATTGCCGAGCCGCATGCCAGCAAAACTCCGCAGCGCCCAGTACTCCCCACGCAATCCCAAAACGAGCTTTATTCAAACAGCCAAAAGGCCCCGCTAAACCCGATGCTTTAGGCAATAAATTTTCGTCTGGTACAAATGCGTCATTTAAAACCACTTCACCCGTAATGGACGAACGTAGCGATAATTTGCCGTGAACTTTAGGCGTACTAAAACCTTCTGTACCTCGCTCCACAATAAAGCCTTTAATTTTGCCACCATGAGCCTCTGATTTTGCCCAAACGACAGCAATATCAGCAATCGGACTATTAGTAATCCACATTTTTTGCCCATTCAGCACATAGCCGCCCTCGACCTTTTTGGCATGTGTCACCATAGAACCGGGGTCAGAACCGTGATTAGGCTCAGTCAAACCAAAACAACCGACTATTTCACCCGTTGCTAAACGTGGCAAGTACTTGAGCTTTTGCTCTTCTGTCCCATAAGCCTCAATCGGATACATGACGAGGGACGATTGCACACTCATGGCTGAGCGATAACCCGAATCGACTCGCTCTACTTCACGGGCAATCAAACCGTATGACACATGATTAAGACCCGCCCCCCCGTATTGCTCTGCAACCGTACAACCCAGCATGCCAAGCTCGCCCATTTCGTTCATGATCTCACGATCAAAACGCTCTTCACGAGAAGCGGTTAGTACTCGCGGTTGCAATTTGTCTTGGCAATACGCACGCACCGCCTCACGGATTTGGCGCTCTTCATCGCTTAATTGCTGATCAAAACGAAACGGATCATCCCATTGAAACGGTGTCATAGCACGTACCTCAAATACAGTTAGTGGTTAAACTCTCTATCTATACTATTTATTATAATAAATTCAAAATCAAGTAGGAAAACTTTTCTTTCGCACCCTATTCAGAGTACTCTGATAAGAATTTTTGAATCAAAGGTTGTGCATGGTGAAGGACTTAGCTGCATTAGACTCGCAGCGCCGCGTTAAACGCGCGGATCAAATTGTTGAGGCGGTTAAACGTTGGGTAGTCGTCAAAGATATCCAACCGGGTGAGCGATTACCGAATGAAAAAGCCTTGATGGAGTTATTTGAATGCTCTAAAGGTACCGTGCGTGAAGCGCTCAAGTCATTGGAAGTACAGGGTTTAATCACCGTCAAAACAGGCCCTAATGGTGGCGCGGTACTCGCTCAAGTACCTTACCCCTTAGCTTCACAAATGCTACGTAACTACCTGCATTTTCAAACGTTTGAAGGCACCGATATTTATCAATTACGGGGTTTAGTCGAGCCTGAAATTGCTCGTCTGGTCGTTGATCAATTGACAGAAACTGATCATGCTGAATTAGAGCGCTTGACCGAATTGTGTGCGACTCCTGCTGAAACGATGGAGCAACGCTTAGCACAACGTATTGCTGAATTAGATTTTCATAGCCTTTTAGCAGAACGTTGCCAGAATCCTATTCTGGCGTTTATGGGGCGCTTCTTAAATGATTTGATTAAAGATTTAGTCATTTTTAAAAAGGTGCAACTCCCTGAGCAACGTGAATTTTCTAGCTCTAACTTGCACTACCACCGTGAACTAGTTAAAGCCTTTAAAGCCCGCGATACACTAGCAGTGGAAATCTTGATGCGTAAGCATATGCATTGTGCTCATGATTTTAATCAAGAGTTGCAAGCACAGTTGTCCCGTCAATTACTCACCTCACACACTTAAGTACTTTTAAACTCAGTACTTCCCCACGTTTTGCCAACCTAGGCTCGTTAAAATCTTCTGATACTGACCTTTTCAAATCATGACAGGTATAAAACCAAACGACTTACCCGTACTTGAGTTTATGCCTGTTTTACCTCCTCAATCGATGCAGGGTTTTGAAAAGGATTTTGGATAGGCACGTTAATCCATGCTATTTATTAGTATAAATTACCTTGCCAGCACGATTCAGGTATGCGATAAATAAAAAACACCGCTTAAGGTAGGAGTCTACACTTCTGATTAGGTGGGTGACGCTACAACGGAGGAAGTCAGGCATGCAGTCTCATTCAGCAGACCCCTTAGTACGGTTTACTGGGGTGCAAAAAACTTATGATGGCGAGCATTTGGTCGTGCGTGACTTAAATCTGTCTATTGCACGAGGTGAGTTTGTAACCTTATTGGGGCCTTCGGGTTCGGGTAAAACCACTTGTCTAATGATGCTGGCAGGGTTTGAAGTGCCTACCCAAGGCGACATTTTCTTAGGCACGCAACGCCTTAACACATTGCCTCCACACCAACGCAATATTGGCATGGTGTTTCAAAATTATGCGCTGTTTCCTCATATGACGGTGGAGGAAAACTTACTCTACCCCCTCAAGACTCGCAAAGTACCTAAAGATCAAGCCAAAGCCAAAGTAGCACGCATGCTGGATATGATTCAGCTCAGTCAATATGCCAAACGTCGCCCCCAACAATTATCCGGCGGGCAACAACAACGGGTAGCCTTAGCACGTACCTTAGTATTTGAGCCGCAATTAGTCCTTATGGATGAACCTCTAGGTGCGCTAGATAAACAGCTACGCGAACATATGCAATTAGAAATCAAACATTTGCATGAGCAACTAGGCTTAACTATCGTTTTCGTCACTCACGATCAAGATGAAGCTTTAACCATGTCGAATCGTGTAGCCGTTTTTAATGATGGTGTGATTCAACAAATCGACACACCACAGACCCTCTACGAATACCCTGCTAACGCATTCGTGGCGCAGTTTATTGGTGAAAACAATACCTTACCTGCCCAAGTACTGACCAGTGATAGCACTACCAGCCACTTACAATTGCCCCAAGGTTTTCAAACTAATGCCCTAACACCGAGTACTACCTTAGCCATTAATAGTTCAGTGCTGTTTTCTATTCGCCCTGAACGAGTACGAATTGGCACGGCAGCGGAAGCCTTACCGAATCGCTTTACCAGTACCGTTAAAGAATTAATTTATTTGGGGGATCATGTACGCCTACGCTGTGAGTTTGCGGGTAATGATCAGTTTTGCGTAAAAGTTCCGGTGAGTGAATTACAGACCACCATTCAACCCAATGATCCGATTGTTTTAGGTTGGCGCGATGCCGATGCACGAGCGTTAACCTTACCGAATTAGCCTCATCCACTGTTTGACTATTGGAGCCACTTGTTATGACTACTCGTTTACCTCGTTTAACACTCAAGCGTGTATTGAGTGCTGCCTTGATTAGTGCTGGTTTAGTACTCAATACTCAAGCACAAGCCTTAACGGTGATCTCATTTGGTGGTGCATCGGGTGAAGCTATGCAAAAAGCCTATTTCACCCCCTTTGCCGAAAAAACTAAAACCGAATTGACGGCGGGTGACTATAACGGTGAATTTGCCAAAATCCGCTCCATGGTAGAAACCGGAAATGTGAGTTGGGACGCCGTCGAAGTCGAATCCCCCGAATTAGCACGTGGCTGTTTTGAAGGGGTATTTGAGCCTATTGATTGGGACAAACTCGGTATTAAAAGTACCCTGATAGACACTGCGGTAAACAAGTGTGGTGTGGGTATTTTCGTGTGGTCGACCGTGCTGGCTTATAACGCTGACAAACTCAAAACAGCCCCCAAAACATGGCAAGACTTCTGGAATGTTAAAGACTTCCCCGGTAAGCGCGGTTTACGCAAAGGAGCAAAATACACCTTAGAATTTGCTCTACAAGCTGATGGTGTGGCTGCTGATGAAGTGTACAAAGTACTCGGCACACCGGAAGGGGTTGAACGTGCTTTTAAAAAACTAGACGAATTAAAACCCCATATTCAATGGTGGGAAGCCGGTGCTCAACCCCCTCAATGGTTAATCGCAGGGGATGTGGTCATGTCTTCAGCTTACAATGGTCGCATTGCTGCCGCTCAAGCAGAAGGACAAAAATTAGCTATCAGTTGGTCGGGCAGTATTTACGATCTAGATTACTGGGCTATCCCTAAAGGGAGTAAAAATATTGATGCTACCTATGAGTTTATGCGGTTTGCTAGCCAAGCAGACACCCAAGCCGCTTATTCTAGCCAAATTCCTTACGGTCCTATCAACCCAGCAGCTTTAGAAAAGTTAGCGGCTGATAAAGCGGCACAAATGCCCACGGCTACCGACAATATGAAGGGGGCAATCGCTATGGGTACGGAGTTTTGGGTGGATAAT
>JBDKGX010000124.1:0-7190 GCA_039797965.1 Pseudomonadota bacterium | reverse complement strand
ATCGAAGGGGCTAAGTAACGACGGCTGTTGTAACTCCAGAGTGGTAAGAGGTTGGCTCTTATCACTCTTATGAAACAGTACAACCTTTGGAAAACTATAAAGCTACCCCTACTTAATATTGCCTAAAACTAACAAGTTACCCTCGTAACCACTACACTTCCTATCCACAGGAGCAGGCTAATGACCAACACCACCGCTGACTGGCGTGGCTGGGCACGACACCACCTACCCAAGTTAGTCCTGTCACCTTCTTTTGCTGTGACAATTGTATTCGTGTATGGCTTCATCATTTATACCGGTTATTTATCCCTAACCTCCTCACGGATGATGCCTAATTTCACCTTCATTGGGTTTGAAAACTACGTCAAGCTTTGGAAAACCCTAAACTGGCAAGTAGCGCTTAATAATCTCGCTATTTTCGGCACACTTTATATTGTAATTTGTGGCTTATTAGGCATGTTGCTAGCCATTTTATTAGATCAAAAAATTCGCGGTGAAGGCTTCCTGCGCCCTATTTACCTTTACCCTATGGCATTGTCCTTTATTGTGACGGGTACGGCGTGGAAATGGCTATTAAACCCTGGTCTAGGTTTAGAAAAAACCATGCATGAATGGGGTTGGGAGAACTTTCATTTTGATTGGCTGATCAATCCTGAGATGGCAATTTACACCCTTGTGATTGCAGCCGTTTGGCAAAGCTCTGGCTTTGTGATGGCGATGTTTTTAGCGGGATTACGCGGGATTGATAGCGAGCAAATTAAAGCTGCTCAACTCGATGGTGCCTCCGCATTTCAAACCTACTGGCGCATTATTGTCCCACAATTACGTCCCGTCTTTCTAAGTGCATTTGTAGTACTCGCGCATATGGCTATTAAATCCTATGACTTAGTTGTTGCCCTCACTGGCGGCGGCCCTGGTAATGCCACCGAAGTACCTGCCACCTTTATGTACTCCTATACCTTTACCCGTAATCAAATGGGGGTAGGTGCTGCCTCAGCGATGATTATGCTGATGACGATTGCTGCCATTATAGTCCCCTACCTTTATGCTGAAACACGGGAGAAACGCCATGACTAATCAAGAAGTTAAAGTCAGTAGCGGACGGTTTTGGCGAGTACTGATTTATACCACGTTAATTGTTTTTGCTGCGTTTTATTTATTACCCTTGTTCGTCATGGTCATTACCAGCTTTAAAGAGTTAGACGAATTACGCCAAGGCAATATGTTGTCCTTGCCTATTCACTGGACAACCGCTGCTTGGCAAAAAGCATGGGGTAGTGCTTGTGTGGGCTTAACCTGCGAGGGCATTAATGGCTACTTTTGGAACTCGATTAAAATGGTTGTACCTTCCGTTATTATCTCGACTTTACTAGGCGCGATTAATGGTTACGTACTCACTAAATGGCGTTTTAAGGGTGATCGTTGGATTTTTGCGTTAATGCTGTTTGGTTGCTTTATTCCGTTTCAAATTGTGTTAATTCCCATGTCGCAAGTACTAGGTACTTTAGGGTTATCCGGTACGACCACAGGCTTAGTACTGGTACATGTGACCTATGGTATTGGCTTTGCCACACTCTTTTTCCGTAATTATTACGCTGCTTTCCCGACTGAACTGGTTAAAGCTGCCATGATTGATGGCGCTAGTTTCTTTGGGATTTTCTGGCGGATTTTATTGCCCAGCTCAGGGCCTATTATTGTGGTCACCGTAATTTGGCAATTCACTAATATTTGGAATGACTTTTTATTTGGTGCGTCTTTTGCGGCGGGTGAAAGTGCGCCTATGACCGTGGCACTTAATAATCTTGTCAATAGCTCGACGGGTGTCAAGGAATACAACGTGGATATGGCGGCTGCCATGATTGCCGCATTACCCACTTTATTGGTGTATGTCGTAGCAGGGCGTTACTTCGTGCGCGGTCTGATGGCTGGCTCGGTTAAAGGTTAGAGGATAAAAACAATGGCTTCTTTAGAAATCCGCGATGTTTGTAAATCATACGGTAATGTAGAGGTACTCAAACATATTAATATCGCCATTGATGACGGCGACTTTTTAGTACTCGTAGGCCCTTCGGGTTGTGGTAAATCGACGTTGCTGAGCATGATAGCGGGACTGGATGAGATTACCTCGGGTGAATTATTAATTGATAAACAAGTCGTTAATGATCTTCATCCCTCACAACGTGATATTGCGATGGTGTTCCAGTCTTATGCACTCTATCCCAATATGAGCGTGGAAAAAAATATTGCGTTTGGTTTGGAAATGCGGGGCATGCCCAAACCTGAACGCGATAAGCGCGTCAAAGATGTGTCGCAAATGCTGCAAATCGAGCCACTGTTAAAACGCAAACCTGCCCAACTCTCTGGTGGTCAACGTCAACGGGTGGCAATGGGGCGGGCATTGGTGCGCGAGCCTAAAATCTTCTTATTTGATGAGCCACTGTCTAATTTAGATGCGAAGTTACGTGTCGATATGCGCACTGAAATCAAAAAGTTACACCAACGTCTAGGTGCAACAATTGTCTATGTAACGCATGATCAAATCGAAGCGATGACCCTCGCTACTCGGATTGCCATTATGAAGGCGGGCGTGCTGCAACAATTGGGTACGCCACAAGAAGTTTACGACACGCCGAATAATATCTTTGTGGCAAGCTTTATGGGCTCACCCTCCATGAATCTGATCCCTGCCACCTTAGCCGCTCATCAAAACGGTATCGCCGCCCGTGTTTCCCGCAGTCAAGGCAACGACTTACTGTTACCGATTCCCCACCCCGAACGCTATCAATCATGGGTAGATAAACCCATCATTTTAGGCATTCGCCCCGAAGCCATTACCGACACCGGCAGTGCTGAACCTAATAACCCATGGGTATTCCAAGCTGATTGTCATGTGGATGTTACCGAGCCTACGGGGGCGGATGTTTATGTACTTACGAGTTTGGGCAAAAAAGAAATGGTGTCACGCATGCGTTCTAATTGTGGCGCAGTAGCGGGGCAAAGTACTGCGTTTGCATTCAATATGGCGAAAGCCGTGTTATTTGATCCGCACACTGAAAATCGCATTTAATTTAAGGAGTGTAAACTCATGACCTTTGGTTTTGGTTTAATAGGTGCGAGCAATATTGCACAAGCGCATATGATTAATGCCATTCGCAGTCAAGAGGGCTGCGAGGTGGTATCGGTTTACAGTACTAACCTGAGTCGCGGTCGTGAGTACGCTCAGACTAATAAGATTGCCCAAGCCACCCGTACTTTAGAGGAATTACTCGATAATCCTGCGGTCAATGCGGTTTATATCAGCACCACTAATGAATTGCATTACGAGCAAACCCTAGCGGCAGCACAAGCAGGTAAACATATACTGTGTGAAAAACCTTTGGCTATGTCATTAGATCAAGCCCGCGACATGATTAAGGTTTGCCAAAAGGCGGGCGTAGTACTCGCGACTAATCACCATTTACGTAATGCTGCCAGCCACCGCGCTATGCGGCAATTAATTACTGACGGGGCAATTGGTACACCGATTGCGGCACGGGTCTTTCATGCCGTGTACTTACCTGAACATTTACAAGGTTGGCGCTTAACTAAGCCTCAAGCAGGGGCAGGCGTTGTGTTGGATATTACCGTGCATGACGTGGATACCTTACGCTTTGTGCTAAATGCTGAGCCTGTTGAAGTGGTGAGTCTTAGCCAGCACTTTGGTATGGGCGCCGGCGATATTGAAGATGGCTCTATGTCGGTATTTCGCTTTGATAATGGGGTATTAGCACAAGTACATGAAGGCTTTACCACTAAATACGCGGGCAATGGCTTTGAAGTACATGGTACGGAAGGTTCTATTATTGCCAAACGTGTAATGCAGCAAGCCCCCGATGGTGAAATCCTATTACGTAATGCCGAGGGTGAGCGCTTGATTGAGTTACATCATGAAGACTTATATCAAGTCGCTATGCGGCGCTTTATGGGCGCGGTTAAAGGAACTGACACCCCTTCAGCCTCAGGGGAGGACGGTTTTGCATCTTTAGCAGCGGCATTAGCCTGTTTAGAAGCGGCAAGTACAGGGCAAAAGGTTTCCATTGCAACACTCAATGGGGCGGCATCATGAGTACTTCTCCAAACGTTATGAGCCGCCAATTTTTAGAGCAACATATTCAAACCACACTGAAATTTTATGAGCCTAATGTTTATGATCCACAAGGCGGATTTTTCCAACATTTTCGGGATGATGGTTCGATTTATGACCATGAAACACGGCATTTAGTCAGTAGTACTCGTTTTGTCTTTAACTATGCAATGGCAGCCAAGTACTTTAATGCACCTGAGTACTTAACGTGGGTGCAACACGGTTTAGATTATTTACATCAACGTCACTTACAACCCGCTGGGGGTTTTGCGTGGTTATTAAGAGGTGATGAAGTACTCGATGCCACGAATCATGCTTATGGTTTAGCGTTTGTCATCGTTGCTGGCGCAACGGCTTTATTAGCCGGTGTCGAGGAGGGACGTAAAACTATTGAAACCGGATGGGACTTATTAGAGCGCTATTTTTGGGATGAGAAATATCAGCTTTATAAAGATGAAGCCTCAGCGAACTTTAGTGTGATAAGCCCCTATCGCGGTCAAAACGCTAATATGCACGCCTGTGAAGCAATGCTATGGGCGTATGAAGCCACGAAAGAGCCGCGCTTTTTAGATCGAGCTGAAACCTTAGCGCGTTCAATTACGTTGCGGCAAGCTGAAAAAGCCAAGGGTTTAGTGTGGGAACATTACGACGTAAATTGGGAGGTTGATTGGCATTATAATCTTGATAACCCTAAACATTTATTTCGTCCGTGGGGTTTCCAACCGGGTCACCAAACTGAATGGTCTAAACTACTCCTGATTTTAAATCGCCACCGCCCCCAAGATTGGTTAATTCCAAGAGCAAAAGCCTTATTTGATGAGGCTCTAGCTCAATCATGGGATAACACTTATGGTGGGATTTGTTATGGTTTTGCCCCTGATGGTGCAGTGTGTGACGATGATAAGTACTTTTGGGTACAGGCTGAAAGCTTTGCTGCTGCCGCCCTGTTGTATGAGGCGACTCAAGATAAAACTTATCGAGACTGGTATGTAAAAATCTGGGATTACAGTTGGACTCATATGGTCGATCATCAATATGGCGCATGGTTTAGAATTTTAACTCGTGATAATCAAAAGTATGATGACCATAAATCTCCCGCCGGTAAGACCGATTATCATACGATGGGGGCTTGTTATGAAGTATTGCGCGGTATGACTTTACAAGCTTAAAGTACTCCTCTATCAAGTACTGGGTCACTGACTAAGTACTTGATTTTTATTTTCACTCTTCCATTTATCCTATCTTTTCAACCTATTATTTCAGCTACAAGATTTTGCTTGCCATTGGTAGGCTCATATACTGCGTTTATAAATTAATAGATTTTTAATATAAAAACTCAGTGTTAGCGTATTAACTAAATTAATGACTCCGCTGCATTAATGTCTTTTTTTTAGTTAAGCGAGTAACAACTGCATGATAACTAATAATGTAAAACCCCGACTACTTACAATCAGCCTTGTATTAGCCTTGGGCTTAGCCGGCTGTAATGATAGTGGTACTAAAACCTCTTATGGCAAACCGAATGTCGCCCCCCTTGCTGATGCAGGTAAAGATCAAACGGTCTATAGCCGTGACGTTGTCACCTTAGATGGCACCGCTAGTTCTGACTCCGATGGGCGAATTGTGTTGTACACATGGACACAAACAGACGGTGAATATGCACGTTTGGCAGATAATAAAGTCAGCCAGCCGCAATTTACCGCCCCCGAGGTCAGTCAAGACCAAACCTTAGTTTTTGATCTAGCTGTAAAAGATAATGCGGGTCTCATTAGCCATGACAGCGTCAGCGTTGTAGTTAAAGCGCGTAACGCCGTAGATCCGAATGATAATCCTGACGATACCGATCATGAACCTACCCCTAATCAAGCACCTACCGTAGAAATCGGGCAAGACCGTCAAGTTGAAGCTAACACGCTAATCGATTTAATAGGTAGTAGCACAGATAGTGATGGAACTATCGTAAAGTACTTATGGACACAAGTCAGTGGTCCTACTGTAACGCTCAATCAAGCAGACTCCGCTCATGCTAGTTTTACAACGCCCGAACTTGCTGTTCTGACTGATTTAGTATTCGGACTTGCCGTCACTGATAATCAAGGAGCCACAACGAGTGCCTTTGTAACTATTCAAGTAAAACCGGTAGTGAAAGTGGTCGCTAACCCTACTCATCCGCAAGCCGTTGTTATTGAACCCGACAGCGCTCTTTTAACTTGGGAAGCAGCGGAAGGTATTAGCAAGTACTTTATTTGTCAGGCTAATGAGCCCATTGCTGACGTTGAGAAATGCGATACTTATAAACAAGGTAAATGGTCTCGCGTTTCTGATGCGACACGTTATCAAGCTTATACACTGCGTTTGAATGAGCCGACTTATTTCCGGATTGTGGCTCAAGATAAGTACGGCACGCGAAGTACTGGTAGTAATGAAGTCAGCGTCACCCCTTTACTCGCTAAACCTACCCGCCCATTAAATGATACAGGTGTCACCACTTGTCTCAATCAAACAAATGGGACGTGCTCTAGCCCAGAACAAGACTTGCTATTCCAAGATGCCTATAGCGGTCGAGATTTATTGTTTTATAACGATAATGATGGGCATGCGGGTTTTAGCTTCAAAAAATTAGACTTAACAGGTAAAGCCTTAGATGCGAATACCTCACCCTTTGCTTGTGTCTTAGATAACACAACAGGGTTAATGTGGGAAATCAAAACTCAACTCGATGATAAAAGCCTACATGATTCAGCCTTTAGCTTGAGTGAAAAAGACATCACCGCCCCAGTCAACTGTACTGAATGTGCTGTCGCTGAGCTCGTAAAACAAGTGAATCAAACGGGTTACTGTGGCTTTAAAGATTGGCGAGTGCCTAGCGCTAATGAGTTACGCTCAATCATGGACTACAGCCAAATGGGTACAGAACAAGTACTAGTAGATAGCCATTATTTCCCTGATATTCAAGCTAATGACACTTATATTACTAGCTCGCCCTCACCAGAGCATAAATATCAACGCCCTATTGTATTAAGTTTTAATTATGTAGCGGACCGTGATTTTCTAGCTAATCCCCCCA
>JBDKGX010000123.1:0-7234 GCA_039797965.1 Pseudomonadota bacterium | reverse complement strand
TCGCTCGACCTAACTCAATCAATTTTGCATCAGGATGCTTACGTGGGTCTTTATCATACAGACCTGCTTGATCAGTCAAAATAATGAGTACATCTGCCTCAATCAAGTTAGCCACTAAAGCGCCGAGAGTATCATTGTCACCTAAACGAATTTCTTCATACGCTACCGTATCATTCTCATTAATAACCGGAATCGTGCCTAAATCTACCAATTCGCGTAAGGTACTACGAGCATTGAGATAACGGCGGCGATGCGCTAAATCATCATGAGTCAGGAGTACTTGCGCGGCATGAAACCCATGCAATTGGAAGTTTTCTTCATAGGCTTGCACTAAACTCATTTGTCCAATCGCTGCGGCTGCTTGCTTTTGATAGAGTGCCTTGGGCTTCTCATGCCAACCCATTCGACTCATACCTTCAGCTACAGCACCAGATGACACTAAAACAATTTCAATGCCTTGCTTACGTAATCGAGCAATTTGCCCTGCCCAATCTGCCAACGCGGGACGATCTAGACCATGACCATCTCGCGTTAATAAAGCACTACCAATTTTAACCACCCAGCGCTGGGTGGTTTGCATAAACTCAGCGCGTTGATTCTGCTTGCTCTGCATATTGTTCTTCTAAATACTGCATAATTTTAAAACACAATGCCTCAGTGCCCTGTGCAGTCGCAGCCGAAATCATAAAGACTTCATCCTGCCAATCTAGCTCATCAATGATAGTGTCACAGTACTGTTGGCGTTCTTCTTCGGGGATCAAATCAATCTTGTTAAGTACTAACCAACGCGGTCGATCAATCAGTTCATCACTGTATTGCTCTAATTCATTCTCGATGGCACGTATAGCATAGGCAGGCTGATGTTCTGGCTCTTCTGACATGGGTGCAATATCGACCACATGTAGTAATAAGCTCGTCCGTGCTAAATGCTTCAAAAACTGTAGCCCCAAACCAGCCCCTTCTGAAGCCCCCTCAATGACACCGGGAATATCAGCCATCACAAAACTTTGTAAATGTCCGACTTTTACTACCCCTAAATTTGGCGTTAAGGTTGTAAAAGGATAATCCGCAATCTTAGGGCGAGCGGAGGAAACAGCGCTAATAAGGGTCGACTTACCTGCATTCGGTAAACCTAATAACCCAACATCAGCGAGTAAACGTAGCTCTAGACGTAACTCACGTAAGTCCCCTGGAGTCCCCGGTTTAGATTGGCGAGGAGCACGGTTAATCGAGCTTTTATAACGAGTATTTCCCAAGCCATGGAATCCACCCTTAGCCACCATCAGACGTTGACCCACTTGAGTTAAATCCCCAATGAATTCGTCTGTCTCTTCATCATGGACTACCGTGCCAACCGGAACCGCGATCTCTTTGTCTTTGCCACGTTGCCCTGTCATATTACGACCCTGACCATTTTCGCCGCGTTGTGCTTCAAAATAGCGGTCAGTGCGAAAATCAACCAAGGTATTTAAACTTTTATCGGCAACCAGATAGACATCACCGCCATCACCGCCATCACCACCATTGGGGCCACCACGATCGATAAACTTTTCTCGGTGAAAGCTCACACATCCATTACCACCATCACCCGCTTTGACGCGAATGACTACTTCATCTACGAATTGCATAATTTTACTACACTACATACAAAAAAAGCCCCGACCTGCGGAGCTTTTTTTGTAGCTTTGATAACTCAACAGTTGAGACTTAAATTAAGCCTGAGCCGCCGGTTGAATGCTAATAAATTTACGACCACGGTCGCCTTTTTGCTGGAATACTACCACACCATCTACTTTAGCAAATAGAGTATAGTCTTTCCCACAACCCACATTGTCACCAGGGTGGAATTGTGTGCCGCGTTGACGTACTAGGATGTTACCCGCTCTAACGGCTTCACCGCCAAAACGTTTAACACCTAAGCGTTTGGATTCGGAATCGCGACCGTTGCGGGTACTACCGCCTGCTTTCTTATGTGCCATGTCTGAAACCCCTTATGCCGTAATACCAGTGATTTCGATTTTTGTCAGGTACTGACGATGGCCAGTACGTTTCTGATGGTGTTTACGACGACGGAATTTCATGATTTCAATCTTTTCGCCACGCATCTGTGATTTAACCACTGCAGTTACTTTACTGCCTGCTACGTAGGGCGCACCGATTTTGACGCTCTCGCCACTTCCAACCATCAGGACATTTTCGAAATCAATGCTGGAGCCTTCTTCAACATCCAGTTTCTCAACTTGGATGATGTCGCCTTGGGCGACACGGTATTGTTTACCGCCTGTTGCGATTACCGCATACATGTGTATATGTCTCCAAAAAAATGTCCTGTAAAAAGCCGACGGATTATAAAGAGTAAAGTACTCAAGATCAAACAAATAATGAATATTTTGCAGTACTACTTTTAAAAACTTGACACTTAGTAGTGCTGTTACCTAGCATGCTGGCTTTACCCTGCCAGTTTTTCAGATGAATTTTAACGCCATTCGCCAATTAGTTGCTCAAGATATGCAGGCTGTCGATGACCTAATTCGGCAGCGTTTGTATTCTGATGTCGTGCTGATTAATCAGCTTAGTCAATATATTATTGGCAGTGGCGGTAAACGCTTACGCCCCCTTCTTGCTTTATTAGTGGCACGTGCCTGTGGATATAAGGGCACGCATCATATTGATGTAGCAGCTATTATTGAGTTTATTCATACTGCCACCTTGCTGCATGACGACGTGGTGGACGAATCGGATATGCGTCGCGGACAGGAGACAGCCAATAATGTCTGGGGTAATCAAGCGGCTGTATTGGTGGGCGACTTTCTATATTCACGTTCGTTTGAAATGATGGTCAGTATCGGCAGTATGCGGGTGATGGAAATTTTATCTACCACTACTAATATTATTGCCGAAGGTGAAGTCATGCAGTTACTTAACTGTCATGATGCCGATACCACTGAACAGCGCTATATGGATGTCATTCACTCCAAAACCGCTAGACTATTTGAAGCTGCCACGCAACTCGGTGCAGTACTTGCCGAAAAATCTGCTGTTGAAGAAAAAGCGCTGGCTAAATATGGCATGCATTTAGGTACAGCTTTCCAATTAGTCGATGACGTACTGGATTACAGTGCCAGTAGTGAGGAAATGGGTAAAAACGTTGGTGATGATCTAGCCGAGGGTAAACCTACCTTACCACTCATTATTGCCTTACAACGCAGTACAGGTGAACAGGCTCAATTGATTCGTAACGCTATTGAAAACGGTGGGCTTGAGCATATTGATGCTATCCAACAAGCGATTCGTGATACAGAAGCTCTAGAGTACACGATGGATAAAGCTCGTACCGAAGCCTTATTAGCTGTAGATAGCCTACAAGTACTACCCGAATCAGATTACAAAACAGCTTTAGCCAGCCTAAGTTGGTTAGCCGTCAATCGCTCACATTGACTCTGAGGCTGGAAGCTCTAAGCATCCCAACCCTCCAAGAATTGCTAACTCAAAAGCCAAGTAGATAGCGCACTCTCTGAAATCTATTTACCGCTAATTATTACGCCCAATCATTCAAAGGATGAGTGCAGTTATACTAACAAAGGGTG
Organism: Pseudomonadota bacterium; assembly: GCA_039797965.1. Taxonomy (GTDB): domain Bacteria; phylum Pseudomonadota; class Gammaproteobacteria; order Thiotrichales; family Thiotrichaceae; genus Thiofilum. The sequence goes on along the minus strand of JBDKGX010000123.1, from coordinate 3,647 downwards.
CGAGTCTCTCCTCAGAACGCACCTCGACAGAAGCATTGAAACTAAGTCGATTATTATTCGCAAATTTGATTAAACTGAGGCTTTAGGCAATAACGGTAATTCAGGTGGATAATAACTATTTGCCTGTGCTTCATCCGTTTGAGTACTTTGTGTTAGTAGTTGACCTGGTGTGTCGCCCAACATTTGCTGCAAAAGTAGGGTTGAAGTTTGCTTAATGGATTGATGACTTAATGAGCGCGGTGCAAACAAAAACTGTTGCACAAACTCCTGATGTGAAAATAGCAAATTTTCACCTTGAGGTTGAAAGGCTGTGTTAATGCTAATCCGTGCAATACGTCCCAAATTTACGCCACGCCCATCATTTAAAATCAACATATGCGGACACAACTGCCGATAAGGGTCTGGCTCTGGATAGTCTATTACAGCTAATAAAATCAAGGGCTGATCAGAAAACTTAACGCCTGCATTAATATTACCCGCATTAATTTCCACAATATAAAGGGGCTGTCCTACTGCTGCTTTTAAGCGCTGGATGGCTACATAGTATTCCCGTGGTGGCCAAAGCTCATTATCAAATAATGTTTCACTCACTGAGTACTCTCACTTTAGACAGTTTTATTAGGTTAAATATTATTCAATTCTCAGCAAGCCTAAATTGTTTATGATAAAACATGCGGCTTATGCCCTTGCGAGTAAGCTTAGACTGAGAAATGCAACATTGATCGCTAGTAGCCTCTTGCATTTAGCCTACCCTCTTTTCAGGTGATATTTATGACACAGGATACACGGTTTACACAATTAACCTCGTGGATTCACTCTCTCCCTAGTTGGGAATTAGCGGTAATTAATCCAGCTTCAGCCGATGCTAGTTTTCGCCGTTATTTCCGCGCTACGTTGCCGCAGCAAACCGCTATTGTAATGGATTGCCCACCCGACAAATTAAGTGTTAATCCATTTTTGGATATGACTGAACGCTTACATGAAGCGGGGGTACGAGTACCACAGATTTATGCGCGTAATGTGTTGGATGGTTTTTTACTATTGGAAGACTTTGGCAATAATTTATATTTCAATATGTTAACGCCTGCTAATGCCGATCAACTCTATCATGCGGCGATGAATAGTTTAATACTTTTACAAGCTGCTGATTGTGATCATATCCCTGAATACACGCCTGATTTTTTGAAGATGGAACTCAACCTAATGACGGAATGGTTCTTAAAGCGTCATTTAGGCTTTACGGATTATGAGTTACCGCTGGACTTACTGAATGATACGTTTGAGGCTTTAGTGACTTCAGCTAAAGAGCAACCCTCCTGCTTTATTCATCGTGATTATCACTCACGCAACCTCATGCTATTACCTAATAATGATTTAGGGGTAATTGATTACCAAGATGCTTTTTTGGGTCCTATTACTTACGATCTAGTCTCCTTATTACGTGATTGTTATCTCAGTTGGCCTGAAAACCGTGTGCAGCGTTGGGCACTAACTTTTCACAAGCAAGCCATTGCAGCAGGTACTATGCCACCCGTAGATGAAATTACTTTTATGCGTTGGTTTGACCTGATGGGATTACAGCGTCATATCAAAGTACTGGGTATTTTCTGCCGTCTAAACTACCGTGATGATAAACCTCACTACTTACAAGATTTAGCCCGCGTACTGTTATACGTGATGGAAGTGGGTGAACGTCATCCTGAAACTCGCGCACTCGTAAATTGGTTGGAAAAAATGGATATTCCCGAACGAATTGGCATGATTCATTTAGCGGCATAAGAGAATAATAACTGATGAAAGCAATGATACTCGCAGCAGGCTTAGGCACGCGCATGCGCCCTCTTACTAATTACACCCCCAAGCCTTTATTACTAGTGGGCAATAAGCCGTTGATCGAGTGGCAAATTGATAGACTGGTTGCAGCAGGTATCAGTGAAATTATTATTAATATTGCTCATTTGGGTTGGCAACTGCCGGAAACACTGGGTAACGGTGAGCGCTGGGGTATTCAAATACGCTATTCTGATGAACAAAAAGAAGGTGCCTTGGAAACGGCGGGGGGCATTATTAAAGCCTTAAAGCTATTGGGAACTCAACCTTTTCTAGTGGTGAATGGCGATATTTGGTGCGACTTTGACTTTAAGGGCTTGAGTCTTAAAGCTAATAATTTAGCTCACCTAATCCTTGTCCCTAATCCCTCTCATCATCCTCAAGGTGACTTTGGTTTGGTAAATGAGCGAGTACTTAATCAAAGTACTTCACCGTTATATACCTTTAGCGGAATTGGCTTATATAGCCCTATGCTCTTTGCTAATTTACCCCAAGGTAAACGTCCATTAGCCCCATTATTGCGAGCAGCAATGTCACAAAATCGAGTCAGTGGTCAACTCTATCAAGGAGACTGGCGCGATATTGGCACACCAGAACGCCTCCATGAATTAGACGAAGAACTGACCGTGCGCACATAAACCCTACTGGCAATCCCTAGCCGCTCTTGTTATAACGCTCTTAATTAATCGCATAGGAGCGTTTTCGTGGCACATTATCAAGCATTAGGTGATGGTATTTATTGTATTGAAACCGGACTCTATCGTGACGGTTTAGCCGCTTGTTATTTAGTTACTGAAGGCAATGCAGCTGCATTTATTGATACGGGGACTTATCACACTATTCCCTATTTGCTAGAAGTACTGTCTGAATTAGGTTTATCACCTGCGGATGTTCAATACGTTATTCCCACTCACGTCCATCTAGATCATGGTGGCGGCGCGGGCGAACTGATGGCTCATTGTCCTAATGCTACGTTAATTACTCATCCCAAAGGTATGCCACATATTATTGACCCTACTCGTCTGCAAGCGGGGGCTACGGTGGTTTATGGTGAGGAAAACTTTGCTAAAGACTACGGTAAACTAGTTCCTGTTCCTGCTGAGCGTGTTCGTGCGGCAGTCGATGGTGAAGAAATTAGTCTCAATGGGCGCCATTTGTTACTACTAGAAACGGCTGGACACGCTAATCATCATATTTGTATTTTTGATACTCAAACACAAACTGGCTTTACTGGCGATACCTTTGGCATTTCGTATCGAGAACTAGATACCGATAAGGGCGCTTGGATGTTTGCGCCGACTACTCCGGTGGCATTTGATCCAGAAGAATGGCAACATAGCATTGATAAACTCATGGCATTACAGCCTAAGGGTATGCATCTCACCCACTATAATCGCGTGACTGAAGTCGAGCGCTTAGCCCAATTACTACGCCAAAGCGTCACTGACCTCAGCCAAATTGCCCTAGAAGCTGCCAAACACACCTCTGATAGCGCCCAACGTAAGCAACTGATTCAAAAAAATATTAAAACCTTGTGGCTCAAGCAATTACGCGAGCATGGTTGCATCTTAAGTGATGAGCAATGCCTAGCAGTACTCTCTGTTGATCTTGATCTAAATGCTCAAGGACTAGAAGTATGGCTACAACGTTTAGCTAAAAAAGTAGCTTAAGGAGTACTTAGCATGAAATTCGGTACTTGTACTTATCAAGAGGATAGCTTTGTCTTTATTGATGTAGGTACGCATTTATTACTACCCGGTTTAGATAGTCGTGATCAAGAAATGGCTTGGTTTGATATGGGTATATTGATTTACGAT
>JBDKGX010000122.1:0-7298 GCA_039797965.1 Pseudomonadota bacterium | reverse complement strand
TTTCAGCTTGTTGGAAATGTGCACTTTTACCCTCTAAAATCAATACATCACCTACTTGAAGTAGGGTTTCTAAGGAGGGATCATCGCCTCGAATTCCCGCTCGTCGAATAGACTTTACTGTAATATTAAACGTATTCAGCTCCATCTCTGCAAGAGTATGATTTACCGCATAATATTCATGTGTTAGTACTACACTATTTAGAAAAGTCTGAGTAGGTGTTGAGGCTTTAGTACTGACCCCATGGAAAAAACTTTGTAAAGCGCGATAACCATCTGCCCGAATTTTTTCAGTAATGAGCAATACTTCAGAGGCGGCTACACCCATTTTAGTTAAAATGCGTTCAGTAATCATTAAACTCGATTCTAATGATTCGGGGAGTACTTCAGCACCAATAGTTTCTAATTCTTCAATATAGGTTTCATCACGAGCACGTACTAATATAGGTATTTCTTGGTGTTTTTTACGAACCGCCTCAACAATTAAACGCGCGGCTTCTATATCACTCACTGTTACCACTACAATTTTGGCTCGGTATAAACCTGCAGCTATTAATATTTCAGGTCTAGCAGCATCAGCATAATACACTGTTTCACCCGCCTCCCATGCCGATTGCACGATTCTAGAGTCTAAATCTAGCGCAATATAAGGAATATTTTGCTCATGCAACAGTCGCCCAATACTTTGACCCACCCGACGATAACCACAAATTAATACATGGTTTTCAATTTCTTTTACTTCACGACTAAAGTTATGAGCTTCTTTATACCGTTGCCTTAAATAGGTATCGGCAAATAATTTTTTAGTTGCTTTATCATTATAGCGAATAATAATAGGAGCTAAAGCCATGCTAATTACAATCGCAGCTAAAACAACTTGTACTTCTGCAGTATTAAGTAGTTTATTACTCAGGGCTAATGCCAATAAAGCAAAGCCAAACTCTCCACCTTGTGCAAGTACTAAACCGGTACGTAACGCAGTACCATTATCAGCCCCAAAAATACGAGCTAGATAATTAATTAGTAAGGCTTTGCCTAATGTTAAACCTAAAACTAAAATCAAAATAGGCAGCCATAAATTAGGTAATACTGTTAAATCTAGTTTGGCACCTACGGTAATAAAAAATAAACCCATTAAAATATCGCGATAAGGGCGTACTTCACTTTCAATTTGATGCTTATATTCAGTTTCTGAGAGCATCATGCCAGCGAGAAACGCGCCTAATGCTAACGAAAGACCCAATGATTGCGTCACCCATGCGGCGGCTAGTGCAACTAAAAGTATTGTAATATTAAATAGTTCTAGTGATTGAGCACGAGAAATATAATGGAATAAAGGGCGTAGTGCATAGTGCCCAATGACCAAAGCTAGAGCTAGCATACCCATACTAGCTATGATTTCTAACCCTAAATTAAAAGGTTCAGGATTAAGGCTAGAGTCTACGACAAGTAAAGGAATTATAATTAAAAAAGGGACTACGGCTAAATCCTGAAATAATAAAATCCCTAATGCTAATTGACCATGTTTAACACGCATTTCACCTTGATCAGTTAATTGCTTAACTACAATAGCTGTCGATGACATAGCTAAAGCACCAGAAGCGATTAATGCGCCTTGCCAGCTAATTCCTACATAATAGAGAATTAGAAAACCACTTATAGTGGAAATAATAACTTGTGCGCCACCTAAGCCAATGACAGTGCGGCGCATGGCTAGTAACTGCTGGATTGAAAACTCTAGACCGATAGCAAATAATAAAAATACCACCCCGATCTCTCCCATAAATGCAATTGACTCATTAGTGGGTAATAGGGCTAAAGCGTTTTCGCTAGTAATAGCACCCACCGTCAAATAGCCTAAAATAGGAGGTAAATTAAAAATACGTACGGTGGCAACAGCACTGACGGATAAAAGTAATAAAATTAGAATAACCTGCAACATATCAGTGCTATGTAACATTGAGTAGCCCTCAAGAAAGATAAAACAATTGCTATTGTGATGAGTTATCGATTTTTAAATTTTAATTATTGACTATATTTTATTAAGTACTTCAATACTGTAGCGATGTTATATGATTATATCAGTAATGCTTGAGCCAGTAAGCCAAATTATTAGACGCTCTTGGGGAAGAGACATCTATATAAGCCAAAAGTTCCATTGTTTTTAATAAATAACAGTGGTAATTATTATAAGGGTATTTAGCTAAGAAATAAATGTATGATTGATCAGTAGGCGCTCTAATAGATAGGAAATTCTCACTGAGAATGAAAAATATACTATATAAAAATTCAAATAAAAGGGCTTAAATAGCTCTAAGCCCCCTTATTAAACTAGGTTTTATTGTTTGTCAGCATATTTGAATTCTGGAATTTGTTTAAGCAGGTCTTTAGTAGCGCCATCCAGCATTACTTTATCCCCTTGGATGGTGAAGTATTTGGAGTCAATGGCAATATCACGCTCGCCTATTCCTAAAAAGCCACCCACACCCACAATAGCATAAGAAACTGAGCGGTCAGGTGTAATAATCAAATCTCTAATATCACCTACTTTTTCATCTTTATCATTATAAACAGTTTTATCAAGTAGTTGCTTATGTGCGCTCCAACCTGTAACTGCGGTTCCCAATACGGCTACGTCCACTTGTCGTAAACTACCGCCAACGATTGGTGCAGGGCTTGTCGATGTGTTAGCAGCAGCGGTTGCTGGAGTTGCTTCTGTTGTAGCAGCTTTTGTTGAGGTATCCTCTGCAAAAATATTACTAGTCATTAATAAACTAGCTAATGACACGCTTAAAATTAGTTTACGATTCATATATATCTCCAGTGATAAATCATTAGATAATAACGCCCCTGTTAAATAAATAGATTCTAATAACCTCTTGTATTTTGAGGTTAAATAATAGATAGATCGAATGAGTTGTGGAGATTGTTATATGGTTAAAGAGTGTAGTCTAGATTCGCACTAAAGAAGAGGGTTGCATTTTAAATTTTAAGTACTCCGAAATTATTTTAGAGTACTTAAATAAAATCAAATAATTAGTTTGCGCCAGCAATAGTCATTTTATCAATTAAAATCGAGCCACAGCGAATATTACCGCGAATATCCACATCTTTACCGATGGATTTAATACCTTGATACATGTTTTTTAAATTACCAGCGATAGTAATTTCTTCAACAGGGTATTGAATTTGACCATTTTCTACCCAAAAGCCGACAGCGCCACGGGAGTAATCACCGGTCATAGAGTTTACACCCCCCCCAAATAACTCATTCAGCAGTAGACCCGTACCTAGCTCTTGCAATAATTCGTCAAAAGTTTGTCCTGTACTTTGCAAAATTAGATTATGGTTGCCCCCCGCATTGCCAGTGGTGGTCATACCCAGTTTTTTAGCAGAGTAAGTCGCTAGAAAATAACCTTGCAGCACACCATTGACCAAAATATCACGAGGCTGAGTGGCGACTCCCTCTCCATCAAAACCACGACTCCCTAAGCCTCTAGGGATAAAAGGGTCTTCACGTAGTTGTACGAAATCGGGAAAAATAGCCTGCCCAATAGAGTTGGGTAAAAAAGTTGCTTTACGGTATTGAGCACCGCCTGTAACGACAGATACAAAGCTACCGATCAAGCCACGGGCTAAGGTGGCGGGGAATAAAACAGGTACTTCGCAAGTACTTAAGGTACGGGCATTTAGACGGCGCACGGTACGTTCAGCCGCTTTACGACCAATAGTTTCAGGTGACTCTAATTCTTCAGGCGCACGTGCCACGCTATACCAGTAATCGCGTTGCATGGAGTCGCCTTCTTGACCCACTAATACGCAAGAGGCTGAGTGATGAGTGCTGTGTACTGTGCCAAAAAAACCGTGCGAATTCGCGTATAAACTCAAACCTGCATAGCTCTCAACACTAGAACCATCGCTATTGGTAATGCGTTTATCTTGGTCACGAGCAATACTCTCAGTTTCTTTAGCACGAGCGATGGCAGTTTCAGCATCTAAATCCCATGGATGATAGAGATCTAAATCAGGCCACTCCTTTGCCATTAATGTGGCATCAGCTAGACCATTAAATTCATCTTCTGCGGTATATTTGGCAATACGACACGCGGCATCAACGGCGTCGGTGAGGGCTTTTACTGACAGATCACCACAAGAGGAGTAGCCCTTGCGATGACCAAAGTACACGGTAATACCAGCCCCTTGATCACGGTGATACTCTAATTTATCCACTGATCCCATCCGTACTTCAGTGGAAAGCCCAGTACCTTTATCAATATTGATCTCAGAGGCTGTTGCACCTCGTTTTTTTGCAATCTCAAGTACTTGAGCTGCGACGTTTTGTAGTTGAGCCGTGAGGGCGTCTTTATTATCTAATTCAATCATTATCTTATCCTTTTAGCTCGCAGTACCACCAACCGTTAAACTATCTACTTTTAAGGTGGGTTGTCCCACTCCTACCGGTACGCTTTGTCCATCTTTACCACATACACCAATGCCATCGTCCAAATTCATATCATTACCCACCATGCTGACACGGGTGAGTACATCAGGGCCATTGCCAATTAAAGTAGCGTTTTTAATCGGATAAGTGACTTTGCCATTTTCGATCATATAGGCTTCAGAGGTCGAAAAGACGAATTTACCCGAGGTGATATCGACTTGTCCGCCAGAGAAGTTTACGGCGTAAATGCCTTTGTCAACCGAGGCGATAATTTCTTCAGGTGCATACTGACCAGAGCGCATATAGGTGTTCGTCATACGGGGCATAGGTAAATGTGCATACGATTGGCGACGACCATTGCCTGTTGGTGTTTGCCCCATGAGCAGGGCGTTTTGGCGATCTTGGATATAGCCGGTTAAAATCCCGTCTTCAATTAAGGTAGTACATTGAGTAGGAGTACCCTCATCATCCACTGTCAAAGAGCCACGGCGTTTTTCTAAAGTACCATCATCTACTACGGTAATGCCTTTAGACGCGACGGGTTGCCCGATACGATTGGCGAAGGCTGAAGTACCTTTGCGATTAAAGTCACCTTCTAAACCGTGACCAATAGCTTCATGTAATAGCACCCCCGGCCAACCCGAACCCAGTACTACCGTCATACTCCCCGCAGGCGCGGCTTGAGCATCGAGATTAATTAAGGCTTTACGAACCGCTTCTTCAGCATAGTGAGTCGCACGATTGTTTTCTAAGAAGAAATCTAGGTCAAAGCGTCCACCACCACCCGCAGTAGCACTTTCGGATTGACCATTACGCTCAACAATGACGGACACATTAGTGCGTACCAGTGGGCGAATATCCGCACTCATACGCCCTTGCTCATCCACAATTAAAATCGTTTCGTGTACTGCCACCATACTTGCCATGACCTGTTTGACATAAGGACTTAAGGCGCGAGCGTGGGCATCGATTTGTTTAAGAAGTTCGATTTTATCCGTTTCAGACAGCGATAGGAGTGGGTCATGATCGCCATAAAGTACACGGCTATTTGGGCAAATTTTAAAGCCTTGGGGTAAAGTACCGACAGGGGCTTGACTAATAGCTCTTGCCGCACGTGCTGAATCTAACAGCGCAGATAAACTGATTTCGCCACTATAGGCAAACCCCGTTTTTTCGCCGCACACTGCCCGTACACCGACACCTCGGTCAATGCTAAAGCTGCCACTTTTGACAATACTTTCTTCGAGATTCCAGCTTTCATAACGAGCGGATTGAAAATAAAGGTCTGCGATAGTGGTTTCGCGGGTAATGAGCTCTGCAAATACTTGGTCTAAATGCGCACTAGTCAAGCCGCTACTAGTCAAGAAAATTTCGTTAGCACTTTCAATTGCCTGTTTCATAGACATCCTTTGCTTTTTTAGTGTATTGGATAATTTAAACCCCATTACGGCAGGGTAATGGGGACAGGCTATGCAAGCAATAACCTGTTAAATTACGTCGGGTGCACAGCGATGTGTTAAAACGGGGAAGTGTTTACGAGTCCGCTCTAACTCTTCCAAATTCAACTCAGTCATTGCCACACCCGATCCTTTGTTCAAGGTTGCACAGATTCGACCCCAGTAGTCAATAATCATGCTGTGTCCATAGGTTGTTCTACCATTAACATGATAGCCACCTTGAGCGGGCGCAATCACATACGCTAAGTTTTCAATCGCACGTGAGCGTAAGAGTACCTCCCAATGTGCTTTACCCGTAACATCGGTAAAGGCGGAGGGAATTAAAAAGATTTGTGCCCCTTGGCTCGCTAAGTAGCGATAAAGCTCTGGAAAACGCATGTCATAACAAACGGTCAAGCCCAACTTACCAAACGGAGTATCCACAACAGTGGGAGTAGTTCCGGCTAAATTAGTGTCACTTTCGGCATAAACCTCAGTCTCATCATCGAGCATGACATCGAATAGATGCATTTTGTCATAGCGAGCTACACACTCACCGACATGGTTAAATAATAGCGATGAAGCATAGGGACGTTCGGGCTTATCAGAGGCTAGTGGAATAGTACCGCCTAGTAGCCAAATTTTATATTGTTTAGCCAAGCGACTTAAAAAGTCTTGAATTTGTCCTGAACCATAGGTTTCAGTAAGGGCTACCCGATCTTGGTCGCGTAGCCCCATGATGGCGAAAGTTTCGGGTAGGCTGACAAATTGTGCTCCTTTTCCTGCTGCTTCTTTGATGAGGCGGGCTGCCTCCATTAAATTTGCTTGCAGTTGCGGGCCAGAAGCCATTTGGATCGCCGCTACCTTTATCATGATGACTCTCCCATCGTCTTTTATTGCTGTACTAATAAGCGATTGTCAATGCTTCAGCTCTAAACATCAACACTAGCCGAAGAAGGGTGTAAATATTAGGCACTAAATAACACTGAGCGCATCGATAGTGAACCTAAATCAAGACTATCGTTAAAATACCACGCCCGCTCGGTCTCAAGGCGTGTACCCAGTATATAAAGTAGTGGCCAATAATGCTCTAAAGTGGGGTGTGCTAATGAAGTGTTTGGTAATTTTTCCACATTAATAAGCTGGGTATTATTACCCTCGTTAATTAACTGGGTCAGGGTCTTATCGTACTGTTCTGCCCAATCATAACCAGTTAGCGGTGCTCTAAAGTTAATCAGTCTGAGATTATGAACTAAATTACCACTCCCCATAATCAGTACACCTTCATAACGCAGTTTTTGTAAAGCTTGTCCCAGTTCAAAGCGTTCTTGGTTGGTACTACGAGCATTGATGCTCAGTTGCAGGACGGGAATATTGGCGTTGGGGTACATGGGTAATAGTACTGACCAAGCACCATGATCCAG
>JBDKGX010000121.1:0-7324 GCA_039797965.1 Pseudomonadota bacterium | reverse complement strand
CACTAAAGTGGCGTCCCTACGGGGATTCGAACCCCGGTACTCGCCGTGAAAGGGCGATATCCTAGGCCACTAGATGATAGGGACACTGATCGAATTGTATAAACACTAAAGTGGCGTCCCTACGGGGATTCGAACCCCGGTACTCGCCGTGAAAGGGCGATATCCTAGGCCACTAGATGATAGGGACGTTATTTACTATTTATTTCCTTCTCTGGGTGTGAACATTACTACTGTAGACAAACCTGCAAACATTAAAATAAATCCAGCAGGAATTGACATAAACAATAATGTTGCTAGCTGATCATAGTTACTAAACATAGCACTAAATCCGCCTATTAGGCCAACTAGTGTGATGATTAATCCTAATATCAACCCAATCTTACCCACCAGAACCATATAAACCTCGTTCGGAGATAAGTTGGTGGAGCTAATCGGGATCGAACCGATGACCTCTACAATGCCATTGTAGCGCTCTCCCAGCTGAGCTATAACCCCACATTCAGGAAGCGCGTATTCTTCCTGAACATGCGCTTGATGTCAAGTCTCTTATGCAATATTTTCTACATAAGTAATAAATTTCTGAATCCGCTCTAACGTTACTGATTGACCTAGTAATTTTAGGGTGACTTCTAAAGAAGGCGATGAAGTACCTCCCGTCGTTGCCAACCGTAGTGCAGGTCCTACTTTTCCTAGTTTTACCTGTAGTTGCTCACAACTAGTTTGAATAGCCTGATGGATATTAACTTCATCCCAAGTACTTAATTGAGCTAATTGCTCTGCCACTGCGGCTAAGTACCGTGGTGTGTCAGTAGTTACCTGTTTTTTCATACCTGCTTCATCATAACTCGTAACAGGCTCATAAAAATAACGGCTACTAGCAACCAATTCGACCAATGTTTTAGCACGCTCACGTTGAGCCTCAATCACCTCTGTAATGGCAGCGCCTTGGCTAACATCCAATTTTTGTTGTTCTAAATGCCATGTTAACTCTTCAGCAATACGTTCAGCAGGTAGAGTTTTAATATAGTGCTGATTTAACCACAATAATTTATCTGGACTGAAACTAGAGGGCGCTCGATTAATATCTTCAATTTCAAACAGCTGTACTAACTCATCTCGTGAAAATACTTCCTGATCGCCATGCGACCATCCTAAGCGTACTAAATAGTTTAACAAGGCCTCTGGCAAGTAACCTTCATCTCGATACTGCATCACACCTACCGCGCCATGACGCTTTGATAAGCGCTGCCCGTCCGAACCTAGAATCATAGGAACATGGGCAAACTTAGGAATTTCAGCACCTAAAGCTCGCATAATATTAATTTGGCGCGGCGTATTATTAATATGATCATCCCCACGAATAACGTGTGTCACTTGCATATCAATATCATCGACTACCACACTTAAGTTATAAGTCGGCACACCATCCGAACGAGCAATAATTAGATCATCTAACTCACTATTCGCAATCGTAATTTTACCACGGACTAAATCATCAAACTCCACCACACCATCTACTGGATTTTTAAAGCGAATCGCCGGTTGCACTCCTTCTGGGGGTGTCGCAGTAGAGTCACGCCAACGCCCGTCATAACGGGGCTTTTCTTTACGTGCCATTTGCTCTTCACGTAACGCATCCAGCTCTTCTTTGGAGCAGTAACACTTATAAGCATGCCCCGAATCTAGTAATTGTTGAATGATTTCACGATAACGATCAAAGCGTTTAGTTTGATAATAAGGGCCTTCATCATACTGCAAATCTAACCAGTCCATCGCTTCAAGAATGGCATCAATTGAGGCCTGTGTAGATCGTTCAAGGTCAGTATCCTCGATGCGCAATATAAACTCGCCTTGAGTTTTACGCGCATACAGCCAAGAAAATAACGCTGTACGAGCACCCCCAATGTGTAAAAGACCAGTGGGACTAGGCGCAAAGCGGGTTCTGACTTTCATGAATACTATCCTGAATGAAAAACAAGATCTGAAGATTACCAGCTAAACACTCTAACCACTAGTTCAGTGTTAGGTTATATCTGGATGGTAAGAGGAAAGCCCGAGATAAGATGCATTCTAATTAAACGAATGAAGAGTTCGAATCAACATAAAACATGAACAAAATATAAACAAAAAATTCAGCACGAATTCATGAGCTATTGCTTATTCTGCGCCCAGTTCTTAGGGCTAAAGGGGTTAAGCACCTAGACATAAAGGTAGGAGCATATCTACCAAACTAGACAAATTCCAATAAAAATAAGTCACTCCTTTCAAGCCTTCTAGGTTAAACCTAGAGGGCTTTTTACTTTAAACTTAACTACAATAAAGTACTCAGATACACAATTAGTTGTAAGCAAAACCCTGCCATGATGCCGGCTAAGACATCATCCAACATAATCCCTAAACCACCTTGTACCTGTTGATCAGCCACTTTAATAGGCCAAGGCTTAATAATGTCAAAAAGTCGAAAGAGTACAAACCCTAAAACTATCCAGCCCCATCCAGTTGGAGCTGCCATCATAGTGATCCAAAAACCTACAAACTCATCCCAAACAATACCTCCATAATCATGCTCGCCTAGGCGCTTAGCAGATTCACCGCAGACCCAAACACCCAAAGCAAAGGCTATGAGTACTATGACTAAATAGCTACTTAGACTTAAAGGTTGCATCAAGAGATAGAAAGGAACAGCCGCTAATGTACCAACAGTACCAGGGGCTTTGGGAGCTAAACCACTCCCAAACCCAAAAGCTAGCAAATGAATCGGTGAATAGAATACTGTACGAGCGGAAACAGAGGTTGAAGCCACTATAATTACCCTCAAAGTACTTAAAACAAGCAGTGTACTTTATTCAGCACGTACAATTAAATCGTCAATCTCTTGCACCTGACAGCGAATTCGTCGCATCACTGGCAACAAACTCATAAATAAATCAAGCAAATCAGGATCAAAATGTTTTCCACGTTGCTCTATCATCATTGCAATGGTTTCTTCTTCACTCAATGCCAACTTATAGACTCTCTCGTGCACCAACGCATCGTAGACGTCCACAATTGTGGTAATCCGTGCTGCCAGTGGAATATCCTCACCCGATAACCCTAGTGGATAACCCGAACCATCCCAGCGTTCATGATGACAAAGCGCAATTTCAGCCGCCATGTCTAGGGATGAAATACGAGAGTGCTCTAGCATTTTAGCGCCGATTTCAGTGTGTCGCTTCATAATGCTAAATTCAGCATCCGTTAGCTTACCTGCTTTTAATAAAATCCGATCAGGAATGCCAATTTTGCCAATATCATGCATAGGGGCGGCTATACGAATATCATCAATTTTTTCCTGATCCCACGCTAAAGCCTTACCCATAGCTGCTGCATATAACCCAATACGTCTGACATGAGCCCCTGTTTCTTCATCACGAAAGCTAGTCAAACTCACCAATTTTAACGCAATTTCTTCTTCACGTTGTCTGATTTGCAAAGTGCGACGACTGACTTCCGCTTCTAGCTCTTCACGTACTAATAAACCATTACGCATCAGCTGTAAGCGTTCGACTTCTTGATAGTACTCATCACCTAAACGCTGAAGAAATAGTACTTGCTGCCCTTCCACCCATAATGCACTAGCCTCTAATACTAATTCATGGCGCAACTCATCAATCTCAACCCAAACGCCTGAACGTAGAGGATAATGTTTATGATTAGACCAATGTGTCTCAGCATCAGGAATAAAATAAGTCAGATACTGAAAAACCTCTGTTAAAGCATAGCCCTCTGGTTTTTGGCACAATCTCAACCAAAAATGCATCCAGTCGGGAATATCGGAAACAACTTGATATAAGTCCGGTTGGGTTTCATGGTGAATAAAAATCACCATATCAAGAGAACGATATAAAGCAGGTAGAATTTTCGAAACTGTGACGGTCATAGCTCTTACCCCAGCATCAATTGCGCTAAGTTTTGAAACATGGCGTTAACCCCCACACCTTCTTTGGCGCTGGTTTTAATGATAGGCATCTGTAATGCTTGAAGTTGTTCTAAATGTTTAGGCTCTAGTGCCCATTGATCTACTAGATCACATTTATTTAAAGCAAAAATAACTGGAATAGCACCCGCTTGCTCACGAATACGCTCATAAACCATATAAGCCGTATACAATGTGTTAAGGCGTGTCATATCAATGACTACAATACAACCCGATGCCCCCCGAATATAGGTAGGCTTCATAGTGGTATAATCATCCTCACCCGCCACATCCCATAGCATTAGGGTGATTGCTTGATCGTTCACCACCAGTTGTTTTTTGTCGATTTTGACTCCAACCGTCGTTAAGTACTTATCGCTATACAAACTACTCACATAACGTTTAATCAAACTTGTTTTACCCACTGCAAATGCCCCTAGTAGGCAAACTTTCTTTTGTATCATGTTGCTTATCCTTATCTAGCCTGATGGCTTGGCTACACGTTCTAGGACAACTTTAAAAGTAACTGAGCGTTGGACGCCATCTTCAGCAGTAACCCCATTACTACTAGATGTTGCCGACACCGCTGCCACTAATAAATCCTGTGGTACACCCAATCCTAATAATTGATCAACCAAACTCTGTGCTCTTGCTAACCCCAATCGACGATTAAACTCCAGCGCCCCTTTTGAATCAGTACCGCCAATAATCGTTACCTGTACTGCTAATTGCTGTTGCGTAGCTAAATCTTTTAATTTTTTTAATTGCTCTGCTAAAGCAGGTAGTTGCTCTGTGCTGCTAGCAATAGGTACAGGACTCGCCTGCTCAAAGAAAAAAGTCGTTTGCGTAATAGCCTGAATCATTTGTTGTAAGGGCGCCTGTGCGTTGACCTGTACCAGTTGCGACAAATCTAGTTGAATCAACCCAAAACCGTATAACCATGCTCCATTTAATTGTTTTACCCATTCTACTGGAGCCGTACCACTGACTTTTAAAGTACTCCCCTCTAAATTCAGCTCCACGCTTTGAGGTGGATTGAGAAACTGTTTAACACGCTGAAAGGTGAGGGATGGCTCTGTAGATAAATAAGCTTGCCACTCAAAAGTAGGATTAAATTGCTCACGTATCTGTGGACTTAAAGTACTGGTAAAATCAGTTGCTAAAGGATCTTTTAGCCCTCTAATCACATGACCATTAGCCGTAACTTGATGGTCTAAAATAACAATACCCTCTAAAGCATTCCACTCAGCTAAAGTTTGTTGCCATAACTGCTGTTTAGCTTGTAGCTGTTGACGCTCAAGGTACTCGTTGTAACTCCAATAGCTCAGTCCTGCCACCACTAAACCTAGTACACTATAAGCTAGCCAAGGTCGTTTCTTTTGAATGTTTTTGCCTTGTCGCTGAGCCTGCAAACATTGTGCTAGCAAAGGTTGCGTACTAGCAAAAGCTTCGGAATTACCGTCATAATGCTTTAATACAGGCTCAAAGCGTTGATGTACTGTCTCTAGCGTTTGAATTAATAAAGAACGCAAGTTAGCGGGTGCTACCCCTCGTACTACTGCTGCAATAGCCACATAAGGACTTTGCTCGATTAATACGTTTAAATCTCCCAACCTTAGCGCATTGAGTGAGCTTTCATCGGTAAACGAATCGGCCATAAAATCCTGAATTGCACTAAGCATGCTACTCACCATATCTGGATCTTTGGCAATAGCCTTTTCAGAAACAATGTGGTTTAACAGTAGGCTAGTTTCACGATGAATCAAGAACACTTGTTCAACCTGATACACCAGCGTTTTCATCAGTACTACTTCAGAGTACTTACGCCCTGTGCGCCAAGCATCAAAACGCCAACTGAGTGATTTAGGCGATAAACTTTGTTCCAGTAACTGATTAAACGTTTCTAGCGTCTGATTGAGAGTCTCATGAATAGATTTGCGAATAGCAGGTCCCATCACGGGATAAAGCACATTCGCCATTTTTTGAGGGTCGCTAGTGATAAAGCGCTCAATAGCTTCCTCCATACTCGGTAATAAGGCTTGACTAAGAGCGCTGTTATTTTCAGTAGAACGTAACTTAATAGCCTCAGCTAATACTGAAGCTACTCGTGCGGTATACTGATTAACGTCTTGTAATTGGTTTTTCAGTGCTAATAAACCAATATAATCTGAACCCAACAGCAATAGTCGTAAACGCTCTAAGTCCTGACTGTCATCATTCGGCTGAATCGCTTTAGCTAGAATTTTTTCAGCATCAGTAGGCTGAGCAGAAGAGTAAGTGGACATAAGCCACTACTCCCTTACACCGTCATATAACTGTTTAGCCACACCCTGTAACATCACAGCCAAAGCTTTACGATCAGGTTTGTCTTGACGTAATTGTTGCACAGCTTCCGTTAATTGTTGTTGCCATTGGTCACGAGTATGGGTGACTAACTGCTCTACACGCTCAACTTCGATTTGTAAGGACTTGGTAGTTTCGTCCTGACCTAAGCGCTGTTTCTTTTCTAACTCAAGGGTTTGACGATTTAAATCATCTAACCGATTTTTAGCGGCTTGGGTATCTTCTCTTCTAGCCTTAGTTTCATCTTGAAGTAATTCTTTGAGAATTTGTAATTCTCGCTGCAAATGATCAAACTTTTTTTGCGTATCTTCTGACCATGCATTAATCGAAACTCGTACAAAACGCTCTAAAGCGGCTTGGCGCTTTTCATTTTCTCTAACCTGCTCGCCAAATAAGATATTACGTACCATATCTAAGTTTTGATCAGTAATGCCTGATACTGTGGTATCAGGATGACGAGTAGAGCGTACAGCTTATTTCATGGGGTCAAGTGTTGCTTTAGATACAGGCGCTGCTGCTTCAATCGTGCTCATACCAATTCCTTCACTCGATATTATTATTTTAGCTAGTAGGCCAGCAGGTACGCATAAGTAAGATGCAATCCCCTGTGTTATCTGCTGTGGCTTAGCTTATATTTATAAATTCTATCAATACCAGTATTAAATTGGCAGTTTTTAAGACATGCGGCAGGTGCTTCTATTGCGGCGGCAGTAATAGTAATGGTAGTACATGACTAGGCAAAATCATAAGCGCGGCTGCACGACGACCATAATACTGGCATTGTTTGGTACAAGTATTAATTTGCTCCATGAGTGATTTACCACAACGGGTTAATAGCAGATGCTTCACTAATTCATGTTGCGCTCTTGGAGTACTGCAACATAACTCTTGTAGACAGATGTCGCCACGCTCTAAACACTCCTTAACCTCATCACCTTCAAATTGAGTAATGACATCACCTGAATCGCGGTCAATAATACGGATATAAGGATCAGAACGATCTAACCATGCATCGATATATAACAT
>JBDKGX010000120.1:0-7353 GCA_039797965.1 Pseudomonadota bacterium | reverse complement strand
CCATAAACCGTTCCAGAGGGCTGTGCCACAATGGCCTCGTGAGTAGGCCCGCCGCCGCGCCCTACTGTACCGCCGCGTCCATGAAAGAGGCGACATTTGACACCATACTGATTAGCCAAGGCGATCACTTGGCGTTGAGCATTATAAAGGTTCCAGTTGGAGGCTAAAATACCACCATCTTTAGCCGAGTCTGAGTAGCCGAGCATAACTTCTTGAGTACCGCCAGAAGCTTGTAATAATTGCTGGTAGGTGGTGTTACTCAATAAGTCGTTCAGGACTGAGCTAATGCGTTTGAGATCATCAATCGTTTCAAATAAAGGCGCGACTTGTAGGTGACAATAGAGCCGCCCTTCCTGATACCCTATTAAGCCTGCTAACCGCGCAAGCAACATGACCTCTAAAATATGGCTAGCATAATGCGTCATCGAAATGACATAAGCCCCAAAAGTACTTTCACCTGTTTCCAAACGCATGGCCAACATAGCATCAAATACACTGAGCGTTTCAGCACTTTGAGTACTTAACGTAGGACGTTGAGGTAGGGGTAGGCGAGGGCGGGTAATTAATTCTGCTAAAGTCGTAATACGATCTTGCTCGTTGAGTGTTAGGTACTCAGGCACTAACTGCGTTTTTTCCAGTATTTCAGCAACCGTGTGACTGTGAATGGTCGATTCTTGACGAATATCCATTTGATATAAGCTAAAACCACAAGTTTCCACCAAACGAATTAAATCTTTAAGCTCGCGTCCTGCAATGAGTTGATCATGATGACTACGT
This sequence comes from Pseudomonadota bacterium, assembly GCA_039797965.1. Classification (GTDB taxonomy): domain Bacteria; phylum Pseudomonadota; class Gammaproteobacteria; order Thiotrichales; family Thiotrichaceae; genus Thiofilum. Next base: position 6,576 of record JBDKGX010000120.1, on the reverse strand, counting down.
AATGAGTCATTAATGAGATATAAAGCCGCTAAGATTTCTTGAGCATTAAGATACGCCAGAGCGGGTAGCGCTGCTCGTTCCGATTTGAGTCGTGCATCGACGGTAACTAGAGTGAGTTTTAAGCGTTCAACCATCACGGTTAATAATTGACGATAAGGCTCTTCAGGATAAGCATTAATTGCTTTGGTGTTGCCCTGAAATAATTGAATTTGAGCGTTTAAGTACTCACTAAAAGCGGAAGTAGGTGTAATAAATTGAGTACTATGAGACAACACGGTACCTAGTTCCTGTACCCGTCTTAAGTACTCTTGCAAAACGGCTTGCATATGTAAGCGAATAGCTTGGCAAGTGATATCAGCGGTTACAAATGGGTTGCCATCACGATCTCCCCCAATCCATGACCCAAATCGTACAAAGCTTGGTACATTAATTTGATGGTGACCGTAGCTTTGGCGTAAGGCTCGATCAAAATAGCGGTAGAGTAACGGGATAGCCTCAAATAAACTTTCACGAAAATAGTACAAACCATACCGTACTTCATCCAGTACGGTGGGCTTATGAGTACGTACTTCATTAGTACGCCATAGAATTTGTAATTGTGCACTCAATTGACGTTTTAAGGCTTGTTGATCCTCAGGGGACACATAAGTTTGTGAAAGCTGATCGATTAAAACAAAAATACGGCGCTGAATAGTCATTAAAGTACGGCGCCGAGCCTCGGTCGGATGAGCCGTAAAAACGGGGATGTAACGTAGCTCATCTAACAATGTTTGGACTTGCTCAGCACTTAAACCCATTTCTTTTAGATCACTAATAGTACCTTGTACGGAGCCTTTCCAGAGTGAAGCATTAGGATCTTGTAATAATTGACGTCGTCTACGATGTTGAAAGTCTTCTTCGATATTATTAGTCAGTAAGTAAAAAGTATTAAACGCTCGAATCACTTTTTCTAGTGTGGATTCATCCAGTTGTTCAATGACGGTCATTAACTGTTGGCGAAGTGTGGGGTCTTCCTGTTGCCGTAATTGAATGTAACCTTTACGTAGTGTTTCAACAGTGGCTAGTAAATGAGGATTTTCGTCATTTCTTAAAATATCCCCAATGAGTTCACCGTATTGACGAACATTCGCTTCTAGTTTGGATACATCGATAGAGTGAGTAGGAGAGGATGAGGTTTGGGTCATGTGTGAGGCTCCAGCGGTAGGTGTGAGAGCCTCAGTATACTAGGTACAGACTTTAAACAGTATGTACCTTAGAGGGGTTGGGATTACTCCATACCTGCACAAGCCTGCTCAACTTTTGCCGTCCATTGCTCAGCCATTTGGCTATTTTTCTCGCCCGTAGCGTTCAAGCCTTGCACTAACGCATTGGCTTTATCAGCGGCTTGATTAAGTTGCGCTGCCGATTGAGCCGCCATCGCTGATTTTTGTAAAACAGGTATTTGCTTTTGTACACTGACTAACTGTTGACGCATAACAGTCACTAATTTTTTAGTGCCTGAAGCACGCGTCAACATAGCATTCAAACATTGTTTTTCTTGTGCCGTAGGCTGTTGACCTAAATAGCCCTGAATTTTTTGCTCACTCGCATTGAGTGCCTTGAGATTTTTATCCATTTTGGCGACTGATTGATTCAGAGCGCTGACAAACTGTTGGCTTTTGGCATTAAACTCTTGTTTATTTTGAGCTAAATCTGCCCAAGCAGTGGATGCTAAAGTACTACCTAGCAGTAACGTAACAAGCCATTTTTTCATATTAATTAGTTTCCTTATAAAACAAGGGAGCAAGTACTGCCCCTTTAAGATTCTAGCGAATCTAGCTAGAGATGAAATCTTTTCCTTAAAAATAAGTATCTTCTCTTAGTACTTTAAAAGGTTGAATTGGTTGCATTCATGAGCAGATTTTGTCATTAACTATTATTTTTGTGCAGCGCACAAAAATAATGTTGACAACCTAATTCAGAGACGTTATTGTGCACTGCATCAATTAGTGCATTGCACCAATTTTAACGAATTCAGTAATTTCACTTCACCGCGAGGATAAAAAAATGCAAAACGAAATGATGGACATCATGAAAAAATTCAGTGAAAACGCTATGGCAACTGCCCAACGTTTAGGCGAACTGAATATGAAAACGTTTGAAGCTTTAACTACTAAACAAGCTGCTGTACTCAGCTCATGTGTAGAGTCAGGCGTAAAAAATGCTGAATTAGTAAGCAAAGTAAAAGATCAAAAAGACTTAGTAAACCTACAAAAAGAAGTAATGACTCAATGTGGTTCTAAGTGGATGGATAACGTACGTGAAGCGGCTGATACTTTAGCTGCTGCACGCGATGAGTTAATGTCTATTCTTGAAGAAGCTAAACAATACACGACTTCAAGCACTGAAGATCTCACTAAATTAAACAAACAATTAGTGACTGATTCAATGACTAAAGCAACTCAGCAAGTTGAAAAAGCAACTGCTCAAGCCGTAGAAGTGGCTCAAGAAATGGCTAACTTCACTAAACAAGCGACTGAAAAAGCTGTAAAAGTAACTCAAGAAGCGACTGAAAAAGCTGTAAAAGTAACTCAAGAAGCGACCGAAAAAGCAGTTGCTGCTACTCGTGATGCTGCTGCTCAAACAGTAGCTGCTAGCAAAAAAGTAGCTAAAAACGCTGGTTAATTAACTAGTAGTAGAATTTAGTTAAGGCTTAGCTCAAGTACCTGGTTAAGTCTTGACATATTTAGATTGCGCTGTATTCCTCTCTCCTAATTGCTCTACAGCCGCAGTCGATAATAATTGCCCGCATAATGCGGGCTTTTTTTTATTCAGATTTATCGAGTGATTTGTGAGTCAGCGACTTTAAGATATTGCGTTGCACTTGATTCCACATTTGCATATTTTGCTCACTCATTTTCAGCCATGTATCTAATGGCGTACCTTTGAGTACTTTATGCATTTGTTCACTGACAGCTTTTTGCTGAGCTTTAAAAGAACTCATACTATGCTCCATAAACTCGGCAAAGCCTTGATGAGTACTTAAGCTATAGTTACGAATAAATTGGGCAAGTACTTCAGCACTGAATAAGGGCTGACCTCCAGACTCTTGCTCCATAATAATTTGTAGCAAAATACTACGGGTAATGTCCTCTCCAGTTTGCCGATCTACTACCTTAAATGGTGTTTCTGTCATGACTAATTCGCGTACATCATTGAGAGTAATGTAGCTACTTAAGGTGGTGTCATAGAGTCGGCGATTGGGATATTTTTTAATAATACGGGCGTCAGGCATGTGTTTTTACCAATGTCATGGTTAAACCCTAAGTAATCATGACGTGGGGTAGATTATTAATAGAATTATTAAACGTTATGGCTAAGTGTTTAATAGTATTTGAGTTAGGGTGCAGCAAGTACACACTAACTCAGTATACTATCATGCATTAATGCATGTGCTGTCCACCATTAGCAGAGAAATCAGCACCCGTAATAAATGCAGCATCATCAGAAGCGATAAAAGCAGCGACCGCCGCAATTTCTTCTGGCTTACCTAAGCGTTGCATAGGGATTTGGGCAACGATTTTCTCGCGCACATCTTCACGAATAGCCATAACCATTTCAGTGCCGATATAGCCTGGAGAAATAGTATTAACCGTTACACCTTTGCGCACCACTTCTTGAGCTAACGCTTTGGTGAAACCGTGTACACCCGCTTTAGCCGCGCTGTAGTTAGTTTGACCCGCTTGACCTTTTTGACCATTAACAGAGGAAATGTTAATGATACGACCCCAACCACGTTCAGCCATACCGTCTACAAATTGATGGCTTACATTGAATAAGCTATCTAGGTTAGTAGAAAGAACAGCACGCCACATGTCGTGAGTCATTTTAGAGAATTTGGCATCACGGGTAATACCCGCATTATTAACTATAACGTCAACATTTAAGCCATCAGCTTCAATAGCTTGCTTTAATTGTACGCAAGAGTTGTAATCGCTAACATTACAAGCGTAAAGACCTACTGGGAAATCTTGTTTTTCAGCCCATGCTTTGGCTTGTTCTTCTGGCTCGAAATAAGTAACGATGATTTTAAAGCCATCTTTTGCAAGGCGTTTGCAGATTGCACTACCGATACCACCTGTACCACCAGTTACTAATGCCACTTTGCTCATTTAAGTATCCTTTACGAGAAGTATGAACGAGATAAACCCGTTAATAGTCAACACAGCACTCTATATAAGTGGGTGAAAACCTAGTTTGAGAGTCCAATGTATAGTTATGCTGAGTAAACTCAACATAGCGGGGGTGCGGAGCTCTGAGTACCACCCCCAAGATTGACGGTTTGCGATAAACTTCAATCTATTGCTTTGCTAAAAGCAGTTGAAAGTCATTGTTTTTATTAGCGGCTATATGAGAAGGTGTCAGCCTAGGGAAGGTGAAGGTAAGTAACTAGAGATCATGGTAAAGATTGCCTAACTATTGATCGTCTGGTGACTCACTATAAGCTCCTAGTATGATGACAGCGCTTGGGTATCGTAATCACCTTATCATAGCCAAGAGAGCTTATTAGTCAGCTCAAGGTGTTTTGCTGCGTTGCACAAAATAACATGATCTGAGTACTTGGTACAACCCCTTTTCATAGGATGGTTTATGATGACAACAATTGATCCACAAATTCTATGGCAGCAGTGGACTAGCCAACAAACCTTGTGGAGTCAGTGGATAGCCCAGCAACCTACTCCTTTGATTCAAAACAGCCTAGAACGCATTCAAGAAGTCAGTAAGCTTTATCAAGAGTTAGCTAAAGCTTTGCTACCCCACACTAGTGATGAAACGCCCACTGCTGAAGTAATTCATCAATGGTTAGAGATTCTGCATAGCAAAATGAGTGCTTGGGCTAAGCAACAACATAGTGTGGCTCCTGATAATACGGCTCAAGTATTACAGTCGCAGATACAACAATGGCAACAGGTTCAACAAGCCATTTTGCATTATCAAAGCCTGAGTACTGAGTATCAAACTCAGCTAGACGAATTAAACCAACAAGTACTTAGTACGTTAAAAGCTCGGTTTTTGGATAGTACTACAACAGCACCCAATATCGATTCTCTGCAAAGCTTAATGAATGAATGGGGCAAAACCTATGAGCAGTACTATCAGACTTGGACGAGTAGCGAGTCTTACCAAACTTTGTTGGGTGAATTAACTAATGCAGGGGCGTTGTTGAAAACAGCGCTACAAACTCATTTTCATCCTATAGCACAGTGGTTGGAGTTACCTACACAGGCCGATTGGCAATTAATGGCAGAGCGGTTTCAAGAGTTAAGACGTGATAATCAGGTATTACGTAAACAGGTCGCCGATTTAGCAGTACAAGTAAAAGTACTGAGTCAACAGAGTGGTCAAAATGTTAAGTAAAGCGCAATTGCTTAATGAGTTAGCTGCTTTTAACCAACATTTGTTAGAGGGGGCGAGTACTCTACCGCTATTGCCGCAAGCTGCTGGAGTTACTCCCTATGAGGTAGTCTATGCAGAAGATAAACTCCAATTGTTGTATTACCAACCTGAGTATTCCAATGGTGCTGCGCCCTTGCTGATTGTCTATGCTTTAGTGAATCGACCTTATATGACTGATTTGCAGCAAGGACGCTCACTCATTCAAGGCTTACTAGCTCAGGGGCAGGAGGTGTATTTAATTGATTGGGGCTATCCTGATAAGTTAGATGGTTTGCTGAGTTTAGCTGATTATATCAATGGATATCTTGACCAATGCGTGCAAGTACTTTTGCATCGTCATAGTCTTCAGCAAATCAGTCTATTAGGGGTTTGCCAAGGTGGGGTGCTCAGTTTGTGCTACAGCGCCTTAAATCCTCATAAAGTTAAAAATCTTATTACAATGGTAACGCCCGTCAATTTTCACACTCGCCATAATGTACTCAGTCATTGGGTGCAATCTATGGATATGGGTACTTTATGTTGCAGTAGTTTACCTGTCGCGGGGCAGGCATTAAATAAAGTATTTAGTAATCTCAAACCCTATCAACTTAATGTTAGCAAGTACTTAGCCGTGGTTTCTAATTTACCACAATCATCCGCTCTAGAGAGTTTCATCCTGATGGAGCAATGGATTACAGATAGTCCTGATTTAGCTAGTGTAGCCTTGCGAGAATTTGTAATAGAGTTTTTCCAAGGTAATAAGTTAATAACAGGTGAGGCTAAAATAGGGGAATGTAAGGTCGATTTAGCACAGCTCAACATGCCAATATTGAATATCTATGCGACTGAAGATCATATTGTACCCCCTGAGTCTTCTAAGGCTTTAGGTGCTTTGATTGGGGGCAGCTATGAGGAGTTTAGTTTTAAGGGTGGGCATATTGGGATTTATGTCAGTAGCAAAGCACAATCTCAAGTCCCTGTTAAAATTAGTAATTGGCTAGTAGAGCACAGCCATTAATAGCTAAAAAATGAAATTTTTAAAAAATTGCTTGACGGCTAAATAAGGTTTCAGTATTATTCATCACCTCGATGCAGTGCAGAGTGACATTGTAATCGTAATCAACAAGTCGGGGTATAGCGCAGCCTGGTAGCGCGTCTGTT
>JBDKGX010000119.1:0-7366 GCA_039797965.1 Pseudomonadota bacterium | reverse complement strand
TTCTGCATGCACGGTGGCGGAGTGGACGGGACTCGAACCCGCGACCCCCTGCGTGACAGGCAGGTATTCTAACCAACTGAACTACCACTCCGTGGTATGCAGAACCTATAATAATGTTTCTTTTGCAGCAAACTTAGTGGCGGAGCGGACGGGACTCGAACCCGCGACCCCCTGCGTGACAGGCAGGTATTCTAACCAACTGAACTACCGCTCCACAGTTGTGGTGGGTGATGAGGGACTTGAACCCCCGACCCACGCCTTGTAAGGGCGTTGCTCTACCAACTGAGCTAATCACCCAACTGCTTAAGAGGCGACTAGTTTACAGCATCTTTTAACGCTTTACCAGCTTTAAATGCAGGAATTTTTGATGCAGGGATTTCGATTGTTTCTTTAGTCTTTGGATTACGACCAGAACGAGCTTGACGCTCACGAACTAAGAACGTACCAAAACCAATAAGAGAAATTTGTCCGCCCTTTGCCAATTCTTCAGAGACAGTAGCAACCAACGCTTTATAAGCACGGTCAGCTTCTGCTTTAGTCAGCTTGGATTTTTCAGCGATGGCGTCAATAAGCTCTGATTTGTTCATAAAATCGATCCTTATAAATTTGTTGTAAAGGAAACCAATTACTCTCTAAAAACTAGGTGAATCGTTTCAAACTCACCTAGCCTAATTGCACGTCTGTTATACCAGTCACCTCTAAAACAAGTCAACGCGCCAAGTGCTTAGAAGTGACGAAAATACAACAATTTTTAATGTGTACGAGCTGGTTCGCTGTCTTCATCAGTATTTACAGGCGTTTGAGGTGGTTGCATTTCTGCATCATCCTCAAGATCTTCATCATCGCGTAATGGAGTTGGTGCACGCTCTAATGCTAAGGCTAGTACCTCATCAATCCATTTAACTGCTTTAATTTCTAAACCATTCTTTATAGAGTCGGGTACTTCAGCCAAATCTTTTTCATTATCTTTGGGAATCAGTACACGTTTAATACCCCCACGATGAGCAGCTAAAAGCTTTTCTTTCAAGCCGCCAATAGGCAATACTTCACCGCGCAAGGTAATTTCTCCAGTCATTGCCACATCAGCTAAAACGGGAATGCCTGTCATAGCTGATACCATAACCGTCACCATACCAATGCCCGCTCTAGGCCCATCCTTAGGAATAGCCCCCTCAGGCACATGAATATGTACATTGTGCTTACGGATAAATTTGCGGGTGATACCTAATTGCCGTGCTCTGCTTTTCACCACTGTCTCAGCTGCGTGAATAGACTCTTTCATCACCTCACCTAGACGTCCAGTACTTTTAATCATACCGCTACCAGGTAATAAGGCACTTTCAATGGTTAATAAATCACCTCCCACAGCAGTCCACGCTAAACCTGTCACCTGCCCTACTTGGTTTTCTTTGCCTGCTCTACCATAGTCAAACTTTCTTACACCTAAGTACTTAGCTAAATTTTTGGGCGTAATAGCCGTTTTAGCTTTCTTTTCCAATAAGTGTTGTTTTACGACTTTTCGACACAACTTGGAAATTTCACGCTCAAGTCCCCGTACTCCCGCCTCACGCGTGTAGTGCCGAATAATATCGAGTAGCGCTTGATTATTAAGACTTAGCTCATCTGCTTTTAAACCATTTGCTTCTAATTGTTTGGGGATAAGGTAATTACGCGCAATGCTCAGTTTTTCATCCTCGATGTAGCCTGGAATCCGAATAACCTCCATACGATCTAAGAGAGGTCCTGGAATTTTCATGCTATTCGAGGTCGCCACGAACATCACGTCTGAGAGATCAAAATCCACCTCTAAGTAGTGATCAGCAAAAGCATGATTTTGCTCTGGATCTAGTACTTCGAGCATGGCCGATGCCGGATCACCTCGAAAATCGGTCGACATTTTGTCGATTTCATCCAATAAGAATAAAGGATTTCGAGTGCCTACACGGCTTAAGTTTTGAATAACTTTGCCTGGTAATGAACCAATATAGGTACGGCGATGCCCCCGAATTTCAGCTTCATCACGCACGCCACCCAATGCCATACGGGTAAATTTACGCCCTGTAGCACGAGCAATAGATTGCCCTAAAGAGGTTTTACCTACACCGGGAGGGCCTACTAAACATAAAATAGGGCCTTTAATTTTCTTAACTCGCTGTTGTACAGCTAGGAACTCAATAATGCGCTCTTTAACTTCATCTAAACCATAATGATCAGCATTCAGTACTCGCTCAGCCTCTGCTAAATCCGTCAAAACACGTGAACGCTTTTTCCACGGTAAATTGACTAACCAATCAATATAGTTACGTACAACAGTAGCCTCGGCTGACATAGGCGACATCATTTTAAGCTTATTGAGTTCAGCACGAGCTTTCGCTAATGCTTCTTTACTCATGCCTGCTTTGTCAATTTTGCGAGTTAATTCTTCAATCTCATTAGGAGCATCATCCATATCTCCTAATTCTTTTTGAATAGCTTTCATTTGCTCATTGAGATAGTACTCGCGCTGGCTGCGTTCCATTTGTTGTTTAACGCGCCCACGAATCTTTTTCTCAACTTGCAATAAATCTAATTCACTTTCGATCTGCTCAATAATGTGCTTAATGCGCTCTTCCACACTCAGCATTTCTAAGATGCTTTGTTTTTGCGAAATTTTTAAACCTAAATGAGCTACGACTGTATCAGCTAAGCGTGCTGGCTCATCAATAGTTGCTAATGAGGATAAAATTTCGGGTGGAACTTTTTTATTAAGTTTTACATATTGCTCAAATGAATTAACTAAAGAACGGCTTAGTGCATCAGCCTGACGCTCAGCAATATCAGGAATAGAGGGGCGTACCTCTACCCGTGCTGCAAAGTACTCACTACCCTGATCAATTGCCACAATTTCAGCACGCTCCACCCCCTCAACCAGTACTTTTAAAGTACCATCAGGCAGTTTTAGTAGCTGCAAAATCGTGGCTAATGTACCAAATGTATGTACATCCTCTAAATGTGGCTCATCTACATCCGCATTTTTTTGAGCCACTAATAGTACTTGTTTATTAGTATCCATCGCGGCATCAAGAGCATGGATAGATTTTGAGCGCCCCACAAAAAGTGGAATCACCATGTGTGGAAATACGACTACATCACGTAGCGGTAGCACAGGAACAATTAAACTATCCGGTGCTAAAGCGGTTTCAGACATCAAGAAACTCCCGTGCAGGCGTTAACTAGAATACCTTAAACAATTAGATATCCTACTTTAAGACTTTTTAAGAATAAGGTATGTAACTTGGGATACAGCTGTGAATCAAACTGTATCCCCTTGAATGATTTGAACTATTCGGCAGCAGATGCTACTAACTTAGGCTCTACATTTTCGTAAATTAGATAAGGAGGTGCCTCACCGTTAACTACAGACTCATCTACCACTACCTTACTAACATTTTTCTCGGAAGGTAGGTCGTACATGGTATCTAGTAAAATACGCTCCATAATAGTCCGCAAGCCACGTGCGCCGGTTTTACGCTCCATTGCTTTACGAGCAATGGCGTGTAAGGCATCCTCACGAATCACTAATTCAGCATCTTCCATTTCAAACAGTTTGGCATATTGTTTAACCAAAGCATTTTTAGGAGCACTTAAAATCGATACCAATGCTGACTCATCGAGTTCATCTAAGGTAGCTACTACTGGCAAACGACCTACAAACTCTGGAATCAAACCGTAACGTACTAAATCTTCTGCTTCAATATCCTTAATGACTTCACCGAATAGGCGTTTAGTATCAGGTGCTTTAACATTAGCTGCGAAACCAATACTGCCTTTTTCAGTGCGCTCACGTACAATTCGATCCAACCCTGCAAAAGCCCCACCACAGATAAAGAGAATATTGCGGGTATCTACTTGTAAAAACTCTTGCTGTGGATGTTTACGTCCCCCTTGAGGAGGAACAGAGGCTATTGTGCCTTCAATAAGTTTCAGTAAAGCTTGTTGGACACCCTCACCTGACACATCACGTGTAATGGAGGGGTTATCTGATTTACGTGAAATTTTGTCAATTTCATCAATATAAACAATACCGGTCTGTGCTTTTTCGACGTCGTAATCACATTTTTGTAATAGTTTTTGAATAATATTTTCGACGTCTTCACCCACATACCCCGCCTCAGTTAACGTGGTAGCATCAGCGATGGTAAAAGGTACATTTAAAAGTCGAGCTAAAGTCTCAGCTAATAAAGTTTTACCACTGCCTGTCGGGCCTATTAATAAGATGTTACTTTTGGCTAACTCAACTTCATCTTTATTAGTAGAAGTACCTTTATGGTGCAGGCGTTTGTAATGATTATAAACGGCTACGGATAATACGCGCTTAGCAGAATCTTGCCCTATGACATAATCATCTAAAATAGTGCGGATTTCGCGAGGAGTGGGTAATGTATGTTGTTCGTCCTCACCCGTTTGTGCAGCATGAATCTCTTCTTGGATAATGTCATTACACAAATCAACACATTCATCGCAAATGAAAACGGAAGGACCCGCTATGAGTTTACGTACTTCATGTTGGCTTTTTCCACAAAAGGAACAGTACAGCAGTTTGCCACTATCTTGACCACCCTTTTTATCTTTACTCATTCAGAACCTCTACCTACGTCAGACCATCTGACGATGTGCTTTTAATCGTACTGTGCTTAACACAAGAACAATGTGCTACCAATCGGGCATTTTTCAAGTGTCATTATTATAATTCTGCCCTTGAAACACAAGAATACTGAGTTTTTTAGGAGTTTTTAACTAGTTTAAAGCGTTAAACGTAATATTTTACAAAAATTTATATAAAAACAGCCTGACTAAGCAGGCTGTTTAAGTAAAGCAATGGTAATAGTACGAGTACTTTAGAATCAACTACGAGTAGTTAATATCTCATCGACTAAACCATAGGCTTTAGCATCTTCGGCTGTCATAAAATTATCGCGGTCAGTGTCTTTCGCAATACGCTCTAATGACTGTCCAGTATGTTTGGCTAAAATCCCATTTAATTCTTCACGAATTTTGAGAATCTCACGAGCATGAATTTCAATATCAGATGCCTGACCTTGGAACCCACCTAATGGTTGGTGAATCATCACTCGTGAGTGCGGTAATACAAAACGTTTACCGGCCGCACCACCCGCTAAGAGCACCGCGCCCATACTCGCCGCTTGACCAATACACAAAGTACTCACATCTGGTTTAATAAACTGCATAGTGTCATAAATAGACATACCTGCAGTCACTACGCCACCTGGAGAATTAATGTAAAGATAGATATCTTTTTCAGGATTCTCAGACTCTAGAAATAATAGCTGCGCCACAATTAAGTTAGCCATGTAATCTTCTACAGGGCCAACACAGAAGATAACGCGCTCTTTTAATAAGCGTGAGTAAATATCATACGCACGCTCACCCCGAGCTGATTGCTCAACTACCATAGGCACTAAATTAAGTGCTTGGGTATGTAGGGCATTATTCATTATGTTATACATCCTTTTTTTGGATTATGGATGCTGAGTATTAAGCAGCTTGAGCATCAGTAGTGTCAATATTACCTTGCGCACGACCGATTACTTGCTCAAAGGGGCGCTCTTCATCAGTCACCTGAGCTTTACCTAAAACCCAATCTACAATGGACTCTTCCATGGCAGCCGCTTCAATAGTTTGCATGGCTTGTGGATTATTACGATAGTACTCCACTAAAGCTGCTGGATCCTCGTAAGTCATGGATAAAGACTCTAATAAATTATCCACACGCTGAGCATCACGTTGAATATTATTTTCACGAATTAATTGCCCCACAATCAGACCTAATTTTACACGGCGCTCAGCTTGAGGCTTGAATAATTCGTCTGGTAAATTCGCATTAGGCATTTGATTGCCCATGTTTTGCATAAACTCTTGGCGAACTTGCTTAGATTCTTCAGTTGTTAAAGCTGCAGGTACTTCAAAAGTATGTAATGCAGCTAAACCATCCATTACTTGTTGTTTTACTTGTGCTTTAATGGCGTTATTCAGTTCACGTTCCATGTTTTTCTTAATTTCACCACGGAATGCTTCAACTGTTTTGCTTTCTAAACCAAAGCGCTCAATAAACTCTTCAGTAATTTCAGGTAAGACACCTTCTTGTACACTGGTCACTTTTAAAGTGAACTGCGCCGTTTTACCTTTCAAATTTTCAGCTTGATAATCGTCAGGGAATTTCACATCAGCAACTTTCTCATCACCTGCTTTCATACCACTTAAAGCAGTTTCAAAGTCTGGCAACATTCGACCAGCCCCTAATTCCACCGCAAAGTTTTCAGCACTACCCCCCTCGAAAGGTACACCGTCCAAGGTTCCAACAAAATCTAAACGTACTAAATCACCTGCTTGTGCCGCACGATCAGTAGTTTTCCATTCTTTTTGTTGTTTACGAATTGTTTCGATCATTTTGTCAATGTCTTCTTCTGTCACATTAGAAGTAGGACGTTTGATATTTAAAGACGAAACATCAGCTAATTGGAATTCAGGGTAAACTTGGAACGCGGCTACATAACTTAAAGGCTCGTTATGACCAAATGTCTGCACGTCAACTTGTGGCAAACCTGCCATACGTAATTTTTCTTGATTTAATGCCTCTCTTAAAGAGGACTCAATAACGTCACCAATAACTTCTTGACGTGTAGATTGGGCATAGCGTTGACGTACAACATTCATGGGAACTTTGCCAGGGCGGAAGCCATCGATACGTACACGCTTAGATAATTTTTGTAAGCGTTTTTCAACTTCGTTATCAACTCGTTCAGCCGGAATGCTGACAGTCATTTTACGATCGATGTTACCAGTTGTCTCAACAGAAACTTGCATGCCATACCTCATCATGTACCCTTGTTAATTCTCACTAATTAACAGGCACGTCATCTTTGAAATTATGTGGATAATTAAGTGGTGCGAGAAGAGAGACTCGAACTCTCACGGGTCACCCCGCTGGAACCTAAATCCAGTGCGTCTACCAATTCCGCCATTCTCGCATGTAACACTAACTTTGACCGTTGGTCTAGTTAGGAAGGAGGCGATTATACATAGCTAGATTGCATTTGTATAATGTTGTATTTGAAGTTTTGGGGTGGCTGATGGGACTCGAACCCACGACGACAGGAATCACAATCCTGGACTCTACCAGCTGAGCTACAGCCACCATAAAGTTAACCTGCTGTGCTGGCGCACCCGGCAGGACTCGAACCTGCAACCTACGGCTTAGAAGGCCGTTGCTCTATCCGGTTGAGCTACGGGAGCAGTAGGAAGGCAAAGGAAAGAATTATAATCAAAAAGAAGTGGTCGGGGTAGAGAGATTCGAACTCCCGACATT
>JBDKGX010000118.1:0-7412 GCA_039797965.1 Pseudomonadota bacterium | reverse complement strand
CTAAAATGACTACGGTCGGTTCACAAGATACTACTGGTCCTATGACTCGTGACGAGTTAAAAGATCTAGCGTGCTTAGGCTTCTCAGCTGATCTCGTAATGCAGTCATTCTGCCATACTGCGGCTTGTCCAAAACCTGTTGACGTCGTTACGCATCACACATTACCAGACTTCATCATGACTCGTGGTGGTGTATCTTTACGTCCGGGTGATGGTGTTATCCACTCTTGGTTAAACCGTATGTTATTGCCTGATACTGTCGGTACAGGTGGCGATTCTCATACTCGTTTCCCGATTGGTATTTCTTTCCCAGCAGGTTCTGGTTTAGTGGCGTTCGCTGCTGCGACTGGGGTTATGCCTTTAGATATGCCTGAGTCGGTATTAGTCCGTTTCAAAGGTAAAATGCAATCTGGCATTACCTTACGTGACCTAGTACATGCGATTCCTTACTATGCGATTCAACAAGGTTTATTAACCGTTGAAAAGAAAGGTAAGAAAAACGTATTCAATGGCACAGTACTCGAAATCGAAGGTTTAGAGCATTTAACCGTTGAGCAAGCGTTTGAGTTATCGGATGCCTCTGCTGAACGTTCTGCTGCAGGTTGTACTGTAACCCTTTCTGAAGATTCAGTCGCTGAGTACTTACGTTCTAATATCGTGATGCTCAAATGGATGATTCAACAAGGTTACGGTGATAAACGTACTATTGAACGTCGTATTAATTCGATGGAAGCATGGTTAGCTAACCCAAGCTTGATGCGTGCTGACGCGGATGCTGAGTACGCTGCTGTAATCGAAATCAATATGGATGACATTAAAGAGCCTATCCTTTGTGCTCCTAATGATCCTGATGATGCGCGTTTATTGTCTACGGTTGCGGGTCGCAAAATTGATGAAGTCTTCATCGGTTCTTGCATGACTAACATTGGTCACTTCCGTGCTGCTGGTAAGCTATTGAAAGCTGCCAACAAGCAAATCCCTACTCGTATGTGGATTGCGCCACCAACCAAAATGGATGCTTCTCAGTTAAGTGATGAAGGCTATTACAACATTTATGGTAATGCTGGCGCTCGTATGGAAATGCCCGGTTGCTCACTCTGTATGGGTAACCAAGCACGTATCCAAGAAGGCTCCACTGCGGTGTCTACTTCAACTCGTAACTTCCCGAACCGTTTAGGTACTAACACGGACGTATTCTTAGCTTCTGCTGAGTTAGCGTCTGTGGCAGCGGTAATGGGTAAATTGCCAACGGTTGAAGAATACATGGGCTATGCTAATCAGTTGAATAGCATGTCAGGTGACATTTATCGTTATCTCAATTTCGATAAAATGGAAAACTACCAACATGCTGCTGAGCAAGTGATTATTCCCATGGTGAATAAGTCAGCTGCCTAATAGCTCATTAAAGTACTCAAGTACTTTAAGAATAAGAAAAAGCCCTGCTAGTCAGGGCTTTTTTTATGGTTAAAAGGGTAGATATTTTATTGATTGAATAGAGTAAATACCCAATATTTTATGTGCCGTTACTATTTTTGCCTAACTAGCTGATTGCCCTTTATTTTATTGAGATATTGTTAAGTTAAACTCTATACTTTTTCTGCGCCAATACTTGTATTGTTTGTGCTATTAGGTTTGTTGTGAGCACCCTAATAATAGAAAGTCAGTGTAGTGTCCTTATTACTTGCGAGGGAGTCATTATGAGTACTTTTACTCAGTTGCGTTTAGCAAAAGTTGCTCTGGTCATGTTATTGACTAGCCTATCATCGATAGCTGTCGCCGATTTTGATATGAAAGCCGGTCCTATTTGGGATAATGATGATGCGAAAGCTAAATGTGCAGCCGCCTGTACCCTAGAATGGAATGGGAACTGGGTGACTAAAATTGCAGGAAAAATGTCAATTTGTTCAGGGACAAATCGTGCTCTGGATGGCAAAAGCTATATAACAGGCGATGCTACAGGTGGAATTGAAGCAGGGCCTATCTGGAATAATGCAGATGCTAAAGCCAAATGCACAACCACCTTACGTAATATTAAATGGAATGGTCAATGGACGACTACCACTGAGGGTGAAATGTCAGTTTGTGGTTGTAAGGGGGGGAAATTGTCTCCTTGGAGACCGAATGTTATTGATCGCTAAGCGCTACTTATCTATTCAATAAAGTACTCCAGTATCGAAATATATTTTTTAATATGACTCGATGGATGGCAAAGTTAATTTTTTAACAGGATTAGCTTTGCCATCAAACTTTTCAAAATCACCGTGTTAAACTGCGCTAAATCAGTAAGTTTGGTGATATATTCACGTTGCTATCGTTATAAGCTCTCTGTATTGTTAAAACTATAAATCGACTTAATTTAGCGCTTTTCAAACCATTTTTTCTCTTAATCGTATTTAATTAGCCTATTTGTGGCTAATCATTTGATTGTGCTTATCAGTGGAGTGTTAGTAATGAAATCAACTATGAATGTAGTCAATCGCATGGGATTAGCAGCTTTATTATTGGCTGGTATGAGCATGTTTAGTAGCTTGGCACAAGCAGAAGAGTTTGGGGATGGCGTGAAAACCCGTCCAGTCGAGTGTTTATTAGCTGTTAACGGTAAAACGTATTTATCAGGGACTTGTAAATATGATGCCGATGCGGATGGCTCATTTAGATTATTTGGTAAGCAGTACTTTACCTATTTAAATGTGTTTGAAAATGGTACAGCCGAAGCCTCATGGAATGCTGATCCGAAAAGCACTCATGCGCAAGCTCCTCTCGGCGAGCTAAAACGCCAAGGTGCTTGTTGGGTAAATACCAAAGTGAAATTGTGTGCTTGGGATAAAAAAGTTGCTGCACCTGCGAAAAATGCACCCACCCGTATTAAGTTTGCTAAGAAAGCCACCAGTACGATAGTCACAGGTAAACTCAATAACTTTGAGCAAAACCTTAACTATGTGATTGAAGTCGGCAAAGGTCAAACAATGACCATTGAGCAAGTGAATGCAGGTAGTAAGCCAGTCACCGTATGGCTCACAGCGCCGAATAACGAAGATGTTAATGATGCGAATTTATCTTGCAATAGCGGTAAAAAAGTATCGCCTACAGTAGCAGGAGATTACATTCTGGACGTTAGCGAGTGCAAAAAAGCTGATCCTTGGAAGGGTGAGTTTAAATTAAAAATCACTGTAAAATAATCATGACTGTAGAAGTTTAACCCTATTTTTCCAAGTACTTTCAAATTTTTAGACTAAGGTAAGTGATTAAAATGAAAAAATGGATTACGGGTTTATTAGTCTTAATCGTTATGTCCTCAGCAGCTTTTGCTCAAGATGACACCCTTAAATGTAATCCTGAAGGTACGCAAATAGAAATGAATGTGTGTGCTGCGGAGGATTATCAGAAGGCTGATAAAAAACTGAATGAGACTTGGAAAAAGCTCATGGTTAAATTTAAAAATGATAAAACTGCTACTACAAATCTGAAAAAAGCACAAAAAGCGTGGGTTGCTTTTCGTGATGCTGATATAGAGGCCATGTTTTCCTGTGCCTCTGGTGATAGGGTTTGTTGGGGGAGTATGGAGTCAATGTTACGGAGTGGCGAGTTACAGGCGATGACCGAAGCACGGACTAAGCGTTTACAACACTATATCGATAATGGTTTAGGCTCATCAGAAGAGTAAGATCATCGAGCGAGGCTAGTACTATTTTAAGTGAGTAAGTACTAGCCATTTGAGTTTTAAGCGTGGGCAATCAGCCAATCCGCCGCTGCTTTAGCGTGTAATTCGGTGGTATCAAATAAGGGTAGTACTGACTCATGTTTTACTGTCTCCAACAGCATCGCAATTTCAGTGCAACCCAAAATTACAGCTTCAGCACCTTGTGCTTTCAATCGCTCAATAATAGTCAAATAGTTGGTTTGTGAGTGTTCAAGTACTTTGCCCTGACACAGTTCGTCAAAGATAATGTTATGGATTTGAGTACGTTCAGTACTGTTAGGCGTGAGTACTTCAAAGCCCGCCTTGACTAAGCGCTCAGTATAAAATTGATCTTCCATAGTAAAGCGCGTTCCCAATAATCCCACCCGTTCAATAGCTGCTTTTTGTAATGCATTAATAGTAGGGTCAGTAATATGGAGTAGGGGAATACCCGATAATTCAGTAACTTGATTTGCTACTTTATGCATAGTATTAGTACAGATTACCAATACACCTGCCCCTGCCTTAGCTAATCCTTGTCCGGCTTGACCTAATAGTTCGGCGGCTTGTTGCCAATTATTTTGGCGTTGTAAAGCAGCAATCGTTTCAAAATCAAAGCTATGCAATAAAATCCTGCCTGAATGTAGCCCGCCTTGATGATTGCGAATATGGCGGTTAATACTGGCATAATAATGAGCTGTCGATTCCCAGCTCATTCCACCTAAAAGACCTAAGTAGTTCATAATAATAGTTTTGCTGTTAATATCATGCTGAAAATATTAATGTGAAATTATAGCTTTCTAAAGGTTTAGTCTGTTTTTTTAGTGACAGTACAGTGTTAGCTTTTTTAAAAACTGTACCGTAGGTTTTTAAATAAACTGTTATGTCTAATTAATATTATATTTTATTAACATTGAGTATTTTTGAGCTAAAGTACTCAGTTTTTTATTTTAATCTAAGGAACCTGTTATGAATTGTTTACTTTCTCAAGATGATTTATCTTTTAAAAATCAAGTTGAGCAGTGCACTTTCCCCATCCAAGAGTTTAGTCATCGTAATCATGTGCGATTAGCTTATATTTATTTAGTTAATAATGACGCCAGCCATGCAACTCAATTGATGAGGAGTACTTTGGTTAACTTATTGAATTATTATAAAGTGGATCCGACTAAATATAGTGAAACATTAACTCAATCATGGATTTTACTAGTCATGCACTTTATGGCTAAGACTAATCAAGCATTATCTAGTGAAAATTTTATTGAGCAAAATACTCAGTTATTAGACTCTGCAATAATTTATACGTATTACTCTAAAGCTGTGCTTGTTTCAGAGCGCGCGAGACTAGCGTTTGTAGAGCCTGATTTAGAGATTATTCCTATAGCGTTATAAAATAATGAATCAACCTCTTAAGCTCGATTGCTTAGAATCTATCGTAAAGTACTCGCCCTTTTTGAGGTTAAATAAGGTAAAATAGCGGCGCTGTTTTATGGTAAGGCTATAAATGATGAATAACCCCTTTAATACCCTATTGACTCGGTCGCCATTGATGGAGTCGGTGGTACGTTCGGCACAGTTAATTGCTCAAACTCATGCTAGTGTGCTTATTACAGGCGAGTCGGGTACAGGTAAGGAGTTAATGGCGCGTGCGATTCATCAAGCTAGTCCGCGCGCTCAAAAACCATTTATTAGTATTAATTGTGCGGCTTTACCGGAAGCGTTGGTAGAGTCTTTATTATTTGGTCATCGTAAAGGGGCTTTTACGGGGGCTGATAAAGCACAGCAGGGGCTATTTGCAGCGGCTCAAAATGGCACGTTATTTCTTGATGAAATAGGTGAGTTACCTTTAAGTTTGCAGCCTAAACTATTACGTTTTTTAGAATCGGGTGAAATCCTGCCATTAGGCGAATCGCAAGCGCAACATTTAAATGTGCGAGTATTAGCAGCGACGCACTGCGATTTAATACAATGGGTTCAAAATGGGCGATTCCGTGCCGATCTATATTATCGTCTTAATATCGTGCCTGTTGAATTACCTGCCCTGCGCGAGCGTAAAGAAGATATTGCTTTACTGAGCCAGCATTTCTTAAGTACTGGTGCGATTCAACATCAATTACCGGCGGCTACTTTTACCAAAGCAGCATTACAACGATTAACTCAACACAGTTGGCAGGGTAATGTGCGGGAGTTACGCAATTTGTGCGAACGCTTAAGTATTTTATTAGCGGGGCAAACGATTGACGTCTCGAATTTACCTATGCATTTAAGTACTCCCTCCATGACTTCGCCTGACACCTTTGCATTACCTAGTAAGGGTCTAAATTTAGAAGCATTAGAGCTGGATTTACTCAAACAAGCGCTAGAGCGTACCCATAATAATCGCTCTCAAGCCGCTCGATTATTAGGGATTAGTCGCGATGCGATTAATTACCGCCTTAAAAAATATGCTTTGTAAGGCTCATTGATAATTCTCAAAGCTGTGGGAAATAAACTAGGATCGTGTGTTATTTTCCACAGTATTCGAAATTTAAAATAAATAAGACATTGATTTATTTATTAATAATAGTGGGCATACTCCTTGCAATAATCTAATAAACCAACAACGTTTATTAGTTTTATTTGTGGAGCGGTCTATGTCTCAGTCGTCTTATGCTTTAGCCAGTGTTTTATTAGCGAGTACTTTATTAGTGACTGCCTGTGGTGGCGGTGGTTCTAGTAGTAATGTTAGTCCAACTCCAACTCCAACTCCAACTCCAACTCCAACTCCAACTCCAACTCCAGCACCCACTCCCACCCCGACGCCTGTTCCCACTCCAACGGTTAATCTTACTATTCCATTTAAAGCGGTAGCTGGTACTACGGAGATTAATTGTGCGGCTACTTTGTTTACTTTGGGTAATACGGGTGATAGTGGAAAAATCAGTGATTTCGCGTTTTATATTCATGACGTAAAACTCAAAACCAGTGATGGAAAGCTTATTGCTTTAACACTGACGGATAATAACTTCCAAGACCCCGAATATGGGGTAGCACTATTAGATTTCCAAGATAGAGCCAGTTGTGATAGCACGGCTGCCGCTAAAGTCACTAATACCTCAGTAACAGGTACAGCCACTATTGATATTAGCAAGGTGACGGGTATTGATTTTATCGTTGGAGTACCTTCAGCCGCCAATCATCATAATGCTAGCGTATCTCGTGCCCCCTATAACCGTGCGGGGTTGGCGTGGTCATGGCAGTCCGGTCATAAGTTTATGCGTTTGGACGTAAACCCTACTCAAAAGGTTACCAAAGCGGATGCCTCTAAAGTGGCTACTTTCAATTTTCACTTAGGCTCTACTGGCTGCACAGGGGATGCAACTACAGGGCAAGTAGTGAGTTGTACAGCTCCCAATCGTCCTACGATTAGTCTAACTCAGGACTTTTCGGTGAATTCAACTACTAATAAAACCAGTACTGTTGTCTTGGATTACGCCAAACTAATTATGGGCGTAAATATTAATTTAGAAACCGGTGGCGCAGTAGGGTGTATGTCTGGTGCTACTGACCCCGAATGCCCAGCTATGTTTAGTAATTTAGGTATCGCTCATCCATTAGCTGCGAGTGGTTCAACACCAATCCAACAAGTATTTAGTGTTAGTAATAATTAATAGATAGGATGATGCCCTAAATGGTTAAGACATGGTTGCTCACCCTAAGTATTGGGCTGGGGTTGGGATTATTAGTAGGTTGTG
>JBDKGX010000117.1:0-7461 GCA_039797965.1 Pseudomonadota bacterium | reverse complement strand
GGAAACCGCAGGGCGTGTGCCAGTCATTGCGGGGGCAGGCTCTAATAATCCGGTGGAAGCAGTGCATTATGCTCAATACGCTCAGGCTCAAGGTGCGGATGCCGTGTTGTGTGTAGCGGGTTATTACAATCGCCCTTCACAAGAGGGTTTATATCAGCATTTTAAGTACTTACACGACCATACCGATTTGCCGATTATTGTTTATAACATTCCGCCTCGTGCTGTGGTGGATATTAAAGCGGATACCATGGCACGTATTGCAGCACTTCCTAGAGTGGTAGGGGTAAAAGATGCTACAGGTGACATTACACGCATCAGTCAAGAGCGCCAATTAATCAAAAAGCCATTTGCCTACCTTTCCGGCGATGATATGAATGCAGTTGCTTACAATGCGTTAGGGGGTAATGGCTGTATTTCCGTCACCGCTAATATTGCGCCCCGTCTATGCGCCCAGCTACAAGCGGCTTGCGTGGCGGGTGATTTTCATACAGCCCTCGCCATTCATGACAAACTAGTACCACTGCATCAAGCGTTATTCCGTGAGCCTAATCCTTCAGGCCCTAAATATGCTGCTTCCTTATTAGGTTTATGTACCGAGGAGGTGCGTCTACCGATGGTTCCTTTAAGCGACAATGTAAAAGCTGAATTAAAGCAATGTTTGGAGTACTTAGAGTTAATTTAATTCAGTTAAAAGTAAGAGGAGTACTTTAATCACTAAAGTACTCACTAAACTTTTCCTGTAAACGGGACATGATTTTTTTGAGTAGATGATTCAAATTATTGATTTATTAAGAATGGCTCGTTTTTAAAATCAAGGTTGTCACACTAATCATTAGCGTGGCAGGGTGAATTCAGTGTGGCGAAAAAGTCTGTTTAAGGGCAATATCATCTGCTGAAGGAGAGCGTATACTCTCCTAAGCTCAGCAAAATTAGCAAACCTGAGCTACACAACATAAGGATATTAATAATTTTTTGCTTAGGATTACCACCATGAAGTTATCAAATCATAATTTATTATGGCTGAATACCCTGACCTTTGTGGCTATGTTGCTGGTGAACAGCGCGGGTGCGATAGGGTGGTTGGGTAGTGTCCCGACGGTAGCAGAAGTGAGTGCGACTTATAGTAATTTACTGACGCCTGCTGGCTATGCTTTTAGCATTTGGGGGCTGATTTATATCGTATTAGCCGTTTATTTAGCTTACCAATGGCAAAGTCACTTACAAGGCAATGATACTGAATCATTAGAGCCTAGTGGTATTTGGTTTACCCTCAGTAATCTCTGCAATGCGTTATGGGTGATTGCATGGGTAAATAATGAAATTGGTTTACCGCTGATTTTCATTACAGGTTTGTTCTTATGTTTATTCAAATTGGTACTCCAACTCCGCTTAGAAATCTGGGATGCGCCTGTGCATATTATTTTCTTTGTATGGTGGCCGATTGTGATTTATACCGGTTGGATTACTTTGGCATTGCCGCTTAATGTAGCTGTACTTTTAAAGTCTGCCTTTCTTGTGCCACCTGCTTTTTCGGGGGCTACGTGGGCAATACTGGGGTTAGCTACGATTACCACCGCCTATCTATTATGGACTCGGTATCGCAATATGCGTGAGGCCTCGCTAGTAGGTGCGTGGGGGTTTATTGCAGTAGCGGTGAATCAATGGTCAGTGAGTGGCGCGGTGAGTGGATTTGCATTAGTTATGGCGGCATGGTTGCTGGCTACCGTGGCTTATCATTTACATCTCAATCGTGATACAGCACCTAATCGCAAATTGGCACGCGGAGAGTTTTGATAAAAGCGGTTCCCCGATCCTCAACCCTTCTTCCGCAATGGGGGAAGGGTGTATTTAAAATATTCCCGTCTCCTCCCACATCCTTATAATTTCCCTCCTTGTTTAGTACTCAGACTGAACTGCAATCCCCACAGGCAGAGAGTTAGCTTTTTGCCTTATTGGCCGCCTACATTGTAGGAATACCCCTGCTCGCCCCTGACCTTTTTATCCCGACAAGCTCTCCACCGTCTTTGTAGGACTCGCCACTCTCCTTCTGAGTCGCACTGCAGGCTTAAAGGAAATAAGCAATAATTTCTAACGCCCAACAAGCCTATATGTGGATTTGGCTTACGAAGTACTTAAACCCACCCATAAAAAAAGCCCGTTAAACAACGAGCTTTTTTGCCAATCCGTTACAACAGTCCGTGAATTATTGTGCGGGTGTCGTAGCAGGCGTTGCCGCTGTAGGGGCTGCAGGTGTCGCGGCTGGAGCTGCAGTAGCTGCCGCTGCAGGTGTTGTTGCACCTTGAGCTTCTAAGTACTTAGCAATCTTAGCAAACTCTTCATCCGTTACCGCAGCAACGATCCCTTTCATGACTGCGGTTTGACCATTATTGCGTGCGCCACTTTTAATATCCTTCATTTGCTGCAAAGTATAGTCAGCATTTTGCCCTGCTAATTTAGGATAGTTAGGCATCAAAGGCTTATTACCGCCCTCGCCGTGACAACTAAGACAAGCCTTTTCCGTAAAAAGCTTGGCACCCTCCGCCACATCATCCGCTTGTGCTACATTCATTCCGCACAATGTCAAAATAGAAATTGCAATCAGTTTACGCATGATTTTATCCCTCAAGGTTACATCTATAAAACGCCTTACTGTAAAAGGCTTCATAGCTTAGTAATATGACAATTATCAGATTATAAATTTATTTTAAGCGTAAAGACGATCTCCAGCACTAACTAAATATACTTTCTTATCCCCTTCTTACTTTTCGGGGTTTGCAACTCAAAGACGCTTTGCTAATAACTCACTTGAGCAAGCTTTAATAGGTGACTTTGCCAAAGCTCTGGACAGTGCCATTATGGAACGCTCAATAGTCCGTTAAAACCAAATGACCCAACTACTGACCGACCTACCCAAAATGGCAATCTTTGGACAGTTAATTTTTGAAATACTAGTACAGCGCTAACGAAGTACTACGGTTTTTATCTCCTCTCCTTGTCAGAGGCGAGGAGATAAAAGCCTTTATCACACGAACTTCAATGTATGTCGTGCTATTGCTAATTCCTCATTAGTGGGCACAACCAGTACTTTAATGCGACTTGCAGTACTTTGACACTCCACAATACCTTTGCTCGATACCGTATTTTTATTGTCATCTAACTCAATACCCAAGCCCTGCAAATGGCTACAACTTAAGGCTCGAACTCGCGCCGAATTTTCACCAATACCCCCTGTGAAAATAATCGCATCAACGCGACCTAAAACGGCATAATACGCCCCGATATATTTTTTCACCCGATAGGTAAATAACGCTTCTGCTAATTGGGCATTCTCATCACCTTGATCCGCCAAGCGTTGAACTTCACGCATATCACCCACGCCACAAATGCCTTTTAAACCACTGTGCTTATTTAATAGAGCTTCGAGGTCTTGCGGTGACATTTTGAGCTCGCGGCTCAGATAAAAATGCAGTGCGGGGTCAATATCACCACAACGAGTTCCCATTACTAAACCTTCTAAAGGCGTTAAACCCATCGAAGTATCAATACTTTTACCCTGTGCTATCGCGGTGGCACTACAGCCATTACCCAAATGCAAAGTAATCAGATTTAGGCTTTGTAACGGTTGATTTAAGTACTCAGCGGCTTGTTCGGCTACGTATTGATGCGAAGTGCCGTGGAAACCATAACGGCGTATTTGATGCTTTTCGTAAAGCTCAGTGGGTACGGCATAACGATAGGCAACGGGCGGCATAGTTTGGTGGAATGCTGTATCAAACACAGCGACTTGTGGCAAATCAGGAAATAGACTTTGCGCTACCTCAATGCCTTCTAAATTAGCGGGATTATGTAAGGGCGCTAGCGGAATCATCTGGCGCATAGCTGCAATCACTTCAGGCGTAATCAATACCGACTCATGAAATGCTTCACCACCATGCACAGTACGATGTCCAATCGCTTGAATAGGCAATTGCGCTTGCTGGAGGTGTGCCACGATTTGCTCTAAAGCAGCACGATGCTTAGTAATAGGATTACCCGTTTCACCAATGCGATCAATCAGCCCTTTAATAAGTACTTGTTGAGTACTCATATCAAACACTTGATATTTGACTGAAGAGCTTCCCGCATTTAACACTAAAATATTCACACTCATGCTGTAGCCTCCTGTGCTTGAATGGCGGTAATAACCACGGTATTAACAATATCTGCGACCGTGCAACCCCGACTAAGATCGTTCACAGGTTTGTTTAAACCTTGTAGTACAGGACCTACCGCTACGGCATTAGCCGAGCGTTGTACCGCTTTATAGGTATTATTGCCCGTGTTCAAATCAGGGAAAATTAATACAGTTGCCTTACCTGCCACTTGGCTATTGGGCATTTTCGAGCGTCCGACTGCGGTGTCGACAGCAGCATCATACTGAATAGGGCCATCAATTTTGAGATCAGGGCGGCGGCTTTGAGCTATTTTAGTGGCGGCGCGTACTCGTTCTACGTCCGTGCCTTTGCCAGATTCGCCACTGGAGTAAGACAATAATGCGGTACGTGGCTCGACGCCAAACATCCGTGCAGTATCAGAGGAAGTTACGGCAATATCGGCTAATTCTTCCGCGCTAGGATTGGGGTTAACTGCGCAGTCCCCATACACAAGTACTTTATCTTCCAAGCACATAAAGAACACACTGGAAACTAGATTGCAGCCTGGTTTGGTTTTAATAATCTCAAACGCGGGTCGAATCGTGTGTTGTGTGGTATGGGCTGCCCCTGAAACCATCCCGTCGGCATAACCGAGTTGTACCATCATCGTTCCAAAGTAGCTTACGTCAGTCATAATGTCGCAGGCAGCTTTCAAGGTCATGCATTTATGTTTACGTAGCTCCGTATACGTTTCAGCAAACTCGCGGCGTAAGGGTGAAGTACTGGGATTAATAATCTCAATATTGCGTAATTTCAAACCCAGATGTGCGGCCTTGGCACGTACTTGTTCTTCATCACCTAAAATGGAGAGTTTCACTACATTACGTAAAGACAGAATTTCAGCCGCTCGTAAAATGCGTTCGTCATCGCCTTCAGGGAGTACTATGTGTTTGATTTGTGATTTAGCGCGTTGAATCAACTCATATTCAAACATGAGAGGTGTGACACGTTGAGCATGATTTTGGGCGATGAGATCACGCAATTGATGCATATTGACATACGATTCCATCATCCCTAAAGCCACGGCAATTTTGCGCTCATCTGAGGGTAAAATTCGCCCTTCTACATTATTGACCTTTAATGCAGTGGTAAAAGTGTCATGCGACGAGTACAAAATCGGTAGGCGCATCGGTTTGACGCCTTGCAAGAGTTTATGAACTTGCGGCGCTGGCTCTTGGTTGCCTGTCAATATTAAACCGGCAATACGTGGATAGTTATCCGAGCTTTCCGCAGCCAAACAACCCAAAATAATATCGGAACGATCTCCTGGGGTGATGACTAAACTACAGTTTTCTAAATGCTCCAAAAAGTCCTGTACTTGCATCGCGGCAATTTTATAGCTAGCGACTTCATGAGTAAGGGATTGTTTGGTGCCATAAATGGTTTTTAAATCCAGCTCACGGGCAATCTCACCAATCGTGGTGCGATCTAAAGCACTGCGTTCAGGTAGGATGTAAAACGGGAAGCGCGAGCCTTCTAATAAGGCGCGTAAATTATCCACCTGATCAGCAGGAGTACGATTAATAAAAGCGGCTAAAATTTCACAATGCTTATGCGTAGCTAAATGATCTTCTAGCATACGCACCGAATCCGCTATATCACTAGCACTACGTTGATGACCCTTAATAACCGGTAAGTACAAACAACCGAAATGATTAGCCAGACGCGCATTAAGATCGACTTCTAATCCGGTATTAGCCCCCGCAAAATCTGTACCTGCACAAACCACAATGTCACATTGCTCTTGAATATGGCGGTATTTGGCTAAGATGAGTTTGACCCATTCGTCAATTTTACCCTCACCAATCATTTTTCGCGTAGTTTCTAGCGTGCAGCCATAGAGTTCTTCAGCCTTGAAGGGTAGTTCATAGCGGTTAGAAATTAGGTGAATAAGGGGGTCGCTTCCATCTTCTTGTTTAACTACCGGACGAAAGAAACCTACTTTGGGTGTCATAGCTTTGAGCATTTCCATCATGCCCAATACAATTATTGATTTGCCGCTGTGCGCTTCGGCACCTGCAATATAAATACTGTGGAACACAGCTTTATCCTTTTTCGTTAGTAGGGGGGAGTTGGTTTTATTATTAAATGACGCCTACCTAGCGGTTTGTGTAATGCACTATTTAGTGGGGGTATGTTAGTTAAGTTGAGCTGAACTAACAAGGAATAAATACCATTTAGACCCATTAATAGAGCTAGTTCAATGTAAAAAATTAGTTGCGTTGCCAACTATAATGCTATTGAAAGCAAGTTACCATGAGGGTGTTAGTCATGGCATTAAATACAGAAGCTTGTATAGGGTATTAGACAAGTTGACTAATCTTGCTAAAGTGAACTAGTAGTTTAGAGTTGAAATCTTACTCAGCAGTAAGGTATGAATGTGTTAAGGACTCATTAAGAGTGCTGTTTTAGGCTATTCGATTGATCAAAAAAAGGAGTTTGCCGATATGACTAATAATACTTTAGGTCGTCGTCAGTTTTTATTATTAGGGGCTGGGCTAGTCGCGGGGTCAACCTTAGGCTCATGGGGAAAAATGGCACGAGCCGAAGCCACATCTATTACATTGCCTGCGCTACCTTATGCTGATAATGCATTAGAGCCTGTTATTTCAGCCAACACGATGGGCTTTCATTATGGCAAACATCATAAAGCCTATGTTGATAACCTCAATAAATTGATTACCGGAACACCTTTCGCTGATATGCCCTTAGAAAAAATCATTAAGGAGTCAATGGGTAAAGAAGAAAGTACGGCCATTTTTAATAATGCAGCCCAAACATGGAATCACACCTTTTACTGGAACAGCTTAAAGGCTAATGGTGGAGGCGAGCCGCCTGCTTCTTTAAAAGTTAAGCTCGAAGAGTCTTTTGGCAGTGTGGATAATGCTAAAGCGGAATTACAAAAAGCGGCAACGAGCCAATTTGGTAGTGGGTGGGCATGGCTAGTACAAGAGGGGGATAAACTCAAAGTGGTAAAAACAGCTAATGCTCATACCCCACTCACCGATGGTTTAAAACCATTACTGACGATTGATGTGTGGGAGCATGCTTATTATTTAGATTATCAAAATAAACGGGCGGATTATGTGACGGCTGTTTTAGATAAACTCATTAATTGGGATTTTGCTTTGCAAAATATGGGTTAAAGCGTTGTCATTAAGCTCTTTAGTAACAGTACTTAAAGAGCTTAGTGAAGTTTAGCTAGTAATTAAATTCGGCGCTAATAGAGTGACTTATAACTTGTTTAGCATTGGGTATATCATTTAGC
>JBDKGX010000116.1:0-7665 GCA_039797965.1 Pseudomonadota bacterium | reverse complement strand
ACGTTCTTTGCCGCCAAAGGGCGGATTGGCTAATACGACGTGATAGCGGTCTTTTTCTTGAACATCGGCAATGTTTTCAGACAGGGTATTGGTATGAATAATATTCGGTGCATCCACACCATGCAGAATCAAATTCATAATCGCCAACACATACGCGAGGCTTTTCTTTTCCTTACCATACAGCGTGGCGGTTTGTAAGGTATTGAGTTGGTCAGTACTTAAGGATGCACTCTCGCCGTTAGTGTCATAGCGTAAATAGTTATACGATTCACATAAGAAGCCTGCTGAACCACACGCACCATCGTAAATCTTTTCACCAATAGTAGGTTTAGTCACCTGAATCATGGCACGAATCAACGGACGCGGCGTGTAGTACTCACCGCCATTACGTCCCGCATTGCCCATGTTCTTAATACGTGTTTCGTATAAATCAGATAATTCGTGCTTAGCCTCATGCGAACCAAATTTGAGGGTGTCGACTAAATCCAGTACATCGCGCAGCGAATAGCCGCTATTAAACTTATTCTTGATCTCGCTAAAGATTTCACCGACTTTGTACTCAATCGTATTAGCGTTTTCAGCACTTTGCTTAAATTCGCGCAGATAGGGAAATAGCTTATCTTCGACAAAGCGGATTAAATCCCTCCCCGTCTGAGCCTTATCACGATCTAATTCACCCTTATCATTCTTAGGTGCTGCCCATGTTGACCACTGATAATCAGGGTCAAGAATATAGGTATAGTCATCCCCGTTAAGTTGGGCTTCTTGTTCGTACTCTTTTTCCAGATCATCCAAGTACTTTAAAAACAAAATCCATGAGCTTTGCTCGGCATAGTCTAATTCAGACGAACAGCCTGCCTCTTTCCAAAGGACGTCATCAATATTCTTAAAGGTTTGTTCAAACATGCAAAGCCTTCTCAACTCAAATAGGGTTAGGGACGAAAAAAGACAAAACAGGGATTGAAAATGAGTGATTTAGGTAAGTGAGGATTTTAACAAATTGTGCACAGATTGGTGCTAAACGTTAATAGTTGAGCACCAATAAAAAAGGGTTGCCTAAGCAACCCTTTGTATTTGGCGGAGAGCGAGGGATTCGAACCCCCGGAGGTATGACCCTCAACGGTTTTCAAGACCGCCGCTTTCGACCGCTCAGCCAGCTCTCCAAATCAGGATGCAGATACTAATCGAAAAAACTTCACAAATCTAGTCCCTTTGCCTAAAAAACTGAGCTAATTCTAAAAAATTCTTACGCTGGTAATGCTTCCCTCGTGTGTTAAACTTATGACCCTCGTTTTTCCCTGATGAATGGTTGTCCCCATGGAGCAAAATAAAGCGTCCCTGACGTATCGTAGTGCTGGTGTTGATATTGACGCTGGTGATTCCCTCGTAGAACGCATTAAACCTCATGCCGCCCGCACCCGTCGCCCCGAAATGTTGGGAGGCTTAGGCGGTTTTGGCGCACTGACAGCCATTCCTTCACGCTATAAAAACCCCGTTTTAGTATCGGGTACCGATGGCGTAGGTACTAAACTCAAACTCGCTATTGACACCAAAATTTATGACACTATTGGCATTGATCTCGTGGCTATGTGTGTAAATGACATTATCGTCAGTGGTGCTGAGCCGTTATTTTTTCTTGACTACTACGCTACAGGCAAACTTGATGTCGATGCGGCTGAGCAAGTGATCAAAGGGATTGCCGAAGGTTGTTATCAAGCAGGTGCCGCGCTAGTTGGAGGCGAAACTGCCGAAATGCCGGGCATGTATCATGGCAATGATTTTGATCTAGCAGGCTTTTGCGTCGGTGTGGTTGAGCGCGATGAGATCATTGATCAAAAATTAGTGAAAACAGGGGATGTATTATTAGGTCTTGCTTCATCAGGCCCTCATTCCAATGGTTACTCACTCATTCGTAAAGTACTTGAAGTATCCGGTGCGTCACTAGACAGTGAATTTGCAGGAACGACTTTAGGTCGAGCGCTATTAGAGCCGACCCGTATCTATGCCAAATTAGTATTGCAATTGATTGAACAATATCAAGACAGTTTACACGGTTTAGCCCATATTACGGGGGGCGGTTTGACTGAGAACTTGCCACGAGTACTGCCTGATCATACTCAAGCTAATATCAGCCTCAGTAGTTGGCAACGCCCTGCCATTTTTGAGTGGCTACAAACAGAAGGCAATATTGCCGATGATGAAATGCTACGCACCTTCAACTGTGGTATCGGTATGGTGTTAGTAGTAGAGGCTTCACAAGCAGAGGCTATTCTCAAAACTTGCCAAGACAGTGGCATTCAAGGTTGGCGCCTTGGTGAAATTGTCACTAGCACCAGTACTCAGGTTGAGCCTTTCGTACACTATGTAGCGTAAGGGTTGGGCGTGAATACTAAACGTTTAGTCGTGCTGATTTCAGGCAGTGGCTCTAATTTGCAGGCTCTGATTGACCAAATTCATCACGATCCCAAAGTACCAGCTCAAATAGTCGCAGTCATTAGTAATCGTGCCGATGCGTATGGTTTAGAGCGAGCTAAACAAGCAGGTATTTCGACTCAAGTACTCGATCATAAGGCTTTCCCTAATCGGGAAGCTTTTGATCAGGCTTTACAAGTACTGATTGATGAGTACTTGCCTGATTATGTGATTTTGGCAGGTTTTATGCGCATCTTAACGCCTGCTTTAGTGAATCATTATCATGGGCGCATGATTAATATTCACCCTTCACTGTTACCTGATTACAAAGGTACTCATACTCACGAACGTGTATTAGCCGATGGTAAGACCGAACACGGTGCGAGTGTGCATTTTGTGACGGCTGAATTAGATGGGGGGCCTGTAATTATGCAAGTCAAAATTCCCGTCCTACCTACTGATACTCCCGAAGCACTTGCAACTCGTTTATTGGCTCAAGAGCACCGAGTTTATTCTGAGGTAGTTAAGTTACTGGCTCAGGGGCAAGTACTTTTAGGCGAGCAGGGTATTCAAATAGAAGGTCAGGTCATTCAACAGCCTTTATTACTATCGAGTACTTAATAGTAAGGTAGGGTAAGTACTTTCAAATACTTATCCTACTCATCATCGCAAGTACTTTGTTAGGTACTACTATTTAAAGCGCCCCGCCGCAGTTGATCACGCTCTAGTGATTCAAATAAAGCTTTAAAATTCCCCTCACCAAATCCTTGATCTTCCTTACGTTGAATAAACTCGAAAAATACGGGTCCCAGTAAAGTCTGAGAAAAGATTTGCAAGAGTAAACGCGGATTGCCTTCAGCCGTGGAGCCGTCTAATAAGATCCCCCGTGCTTTTAAATCACTGACAGGCTCACCATGATGCGGCAAGCGTTCCTCTAACATTTCGTAGTAGATATCATTGGGGGCAGTCATTAAGGGAATCCCTGCTGCCTTCAGGGCATCCACACTTTGAATTAAATCGTCGGTGAGTAGGGCAATATGTTGAATCCCTTCCCCATTAAATTGCATTAAAAACTCTTCAATTTGCCCAGAGCCTTGTCCTGATTCTTCATTTAAGGGGATACGAATTAGATTATCGGGGGCGGTCATCGCCCGTGAGGTAAGCCCCGTATATTCGCCTTTAATATCAAAATAGCGAATATCCCGAAAATTAAATAAGCGCTCGTAATAACTGCCCCAAAATGCCATACGCCCGCGATAGACATTATGAGTTAAATGGTCGACTACTTTAAAACCGTGCCCTTTAGGGTGACGCTCAACGCCTTCTAACCATTCAAAATCAATATCATAAATTGATTTACCCTCTTCAAAGCGATCAATCAAATATAAGGGCGCACCTCCAATACCTTTAATCGCGGGTAAGCGCAGCTCCATAGACCCTGTGGGGATTTCAATGGGTTGAGCCCCTAAGTCGAGGGCGCGTTGATAGGCTTTATGGGAGTCTTTGACGCGAAAGGCTAAACCACAGGCACTCGCTCCATGTTCGGCTGCAAAGTAATGAGCGAGGCTTTTAGGTTCACGGTTTACAATAAAATTGATATGACCTTGACGGTATAACAGCACATCTTTAGAGCGATGTTTAGCGACAAGGCTAAAGCCCATTTTTTCAAATAATGGCTCTAAAACATTGGGGGTAGGCGAGGCAAATTCGACAAATTCAAAGCCCATTAGCCCCATAGGATTATCAAAGGTAGTAGACATGTTTAGTACTCCAATACGTTTAAATTAATTTAAAAATAATGATTTAACGTAAAGTAGGGGGGCCTTCAGAGCGTCCACGCATGCTACGGGCGAGATGTTGTCCCATAATGAGTACTAGCCTACTGCGGGCTGACATGGTGATAAGTATCCTAGCGTTTTGGTTGGATAGAGATAGCTTAGAGTACTTTGTTAACTTACACAAATAACAATGGGTTTGGTAAAAAGGGAGTACTTAAAATACAGTACTCCCTAATAAGCAATCAGAGCAAACCCCTCAGTTTATACAACGCCTCATGGGCTTGGCGTGGGGTTAAATCATCGGGATTAATCGTCAACAAAGCAGCTTTGATTTTCTCGGCTTTTTCATCGGTGACTGGCTCGGTCGCAGGGATAGGTACTTCCAGCGCTAATGACAGAGTTTTACCCGTTTGACGCTTAGCTGTATCTTGTACCTCTTTACTATCACGTTCTAGACTTTGTAATTTGCGTCGTGCTTGAGCAATGACTGCTTTAGGCACTCCCGCTAATTGTGCCACTTGCAAGCCATAGCTTTGACTTGCAGCACCCTCTTTGACCGCATGCAAAAACACAATTTTATCGCCATGTTCCACTGCATCAATATGAACATTGGCAATCGTTTTAATTTGCTCTGCTAAATGGGTCAGCTCAAAATAATGGGTGGCAAATAAGGTAAACGCTTGCCGCTCACGGGCTAAATAATCGGCAAATGCCCATGCCAATGACAATCCATCAAAAGTACTTGTGCCACGCCCAATCTCATCCATCAGTACTAGGCTTTGCTCGGTGGCGTTATTTAAAATATTAGCCGCTTCGGTCATTTCGACCATGAAAGTGGAGCGTCCCGTACTCAAATCATCTTGTGCGCCAATACGCGTAAAAATTCGATCAATCAGACCAATGCGTGCTGCTTGTGCAGGGATATACGAACCTATATGTGCCATCAGTACGATGAGGGCTACTTGGCGCATATAGGTCGATTTACCGCCCATATTAGGGCCTGTCACCATTAACATACGCCGCTCTGGATGCATCACCAGATCATTGGGTACAAATGGATCAAGTAGGGTTTGCTCCACCACCGGATGGCGTCCAGCTTTAATATAAATACCTGCCTCATCGATCAACTCAGGGCGATGATAATTTAAAGTACTCGCGCGCTCGGCAAAGTTACTGAGTACATCGAGTTCAGCAATCTGTTGGGCAGCCGTTCGCAACGGCATGAGGAAGGTATTTAAGGTTTGCAATAACGCTTCATACAATGCCTTTTCTCGCGCTAATGAACGCTCACGCGCTGAGAGTACTTTGTCTTCAAAGCGTTTAAGTTCAGGTAAAATAAAGCGTTCTACGCCTTTTAAAGTTTGACGGCGAATATAATCAGGAGGAATACGGCTCAATTGGCTTTGTGGTACTTCGACGTAATAGCCATGTACTCGATTGTAAGCGACTTTTAGATTTTGGATACTGGTACGGACTTTTTCCCGTGCTTCTAAATCGAGTAAGTACTGATCGGCGTTTTCACTAAGATTACGCAACTCATCCAGATCAGCATCAAATCCTGCCTTAATCACCCCGCCATCACGAATTACGACAGGAGGATTGTCAATAATGGCTTTAATCAGGAGTTGAGTCAGTTCAGTGTGTTGCCCAATACCGTGTTGGAGCTGTTGCAAATGCGGATGTTGCGGTTGACCCAGTAGTTTTTGAAGCTGCGGTAGCACCAATAATGATTCACGCAAAGTCGACAAATCACGGGGGCGTGCTGTACCTAAGGCAATACGGCTCGCAATCCGCTCAATATCACCAATCCCTCGCATACAATCGTGGAGTACTTTAAATTGCTCATTAGTGAGAAGTACTTCAACACAATCATGGCGCAACCGTAATGCTCGACGATCACGTAAAGGTTTGTGTAACCAACGGCGCAAGAGTCGACTACCCATACTGGTGGCAGTTTTATCGAGTACTGAGATTAGAGTATTTTTGTGCTCACCGCTCAGACTGTATTCTAGCTCTAAGTTTTTACGACTCGCGCTATCGAGTAAAATCCCCTCGTCAGTTTGCTCTAAAATCAAAGTATTAATATGGGGTAGGGCAGAGCGTTGGGTTTCTTGCACATAGTTAAGTAATGAGCCTGCAGCTTGCAGGGCAACGCTCAAATGCTGACAACCAAAGCCCGTCAAATCCCGTGTGCCTAATTGGCGCAGGAGTAAACGATTAGCTGTTTCTAGATCAAAGTGCCAAGCGGGGCGCATAGTAGCATGGCAGCTATGGGTAAAATCTAAACGCCATTCTTCGTCGTGCAGTAGTTCGGCAGGTTGTAAACGCCCTAATTCATTATGCAAAGTGGTCGAGTCATTGACCTCTTGTACGGTAAACCGTCCAGTACTGAGGTCTAAACAGGCTAACCCAAATCGAGTATTTTGGCGCTGAGTCGTTTTATGGATTGCTACTAATAAATTATCACGTCGATCTTCTAATAAATAATCATCAGTAACTGTACCTGGTGTGAGGAGGCGAGTAATTTTTCGCTCAACAGGTCCCTTTGACTTAGCAGGATCACCGATTTGCTCACAGATGGCGACAGATTCCCCGAGTTTTAAAAGGCGTGCTAAATATTGTTCCACCGCATGATAGGGAACACCTGCCATGGGGATGGGGGCGCCATTAGAGTTGCCACGAGCGGTTAAGGTGATATCAAGAAGGGCAGCCGCTTTTTTAGCATCCTCCATAAAGAGTTCGTAAAAGTCGCCCATACGGTAAAACAGCAGTATGTCAGGGTACTCGGACTTTAATCGCAAGTACTGCTGCATCATGGGCGTATGGTCTTTTAATTCTTTAGGATCAATCATTTAAATAACTTTAAGGCGAGTCAAAATAAGGGGTTTAGGCATTGACAGAATAGTTATTATACTAATTTTTTAGTAGGTTCGAATAAGTATTTTATTTCTAATAATCTAAATTATGTAAAATATTAAAGTGATAATTATAGACTAATCAAAAAAACAAAACCCCACTAACTATTGGGCAGTTAGTAGGGCAGTGTGATGTGTGTGTCACGTGTGTTCGCTTATTTTTATATTAGTGTGTTGTCGTTTGAGATTTTAAAGTGTGTCATGCCACCATACGATTCACGGGCGTGCTCAAACTCGCATGATGAGCTGGGAACATCGTTGCAATCATGCTTGCAGTATGACCCATACGTGGTTTCAAACGTTGAGCCTCCTGACGTGCTAACACTGCTAAAGACATTCCTGATAATAGACTCGTTAATTTGCCATTAAGTTCCTGCCAAATTTGTTGAGCCAAATCTTGGTCATGTTTATTACTAGTGTCTAACCAAGGTAGAGCTTGTTCGGGTTCTTCTACGGCTTCTACGATTTCAGCGAGGTTAATTTTGTAAGCCGCTCGTTTTAAATAATAACCGCCTCCTGTACCCCGTACGCCCTGGACTAAATCCGCCTCACGTAAACGC
>JBDKGX010000115.1:0-7707 GCA_039797965.1 Pseudomonadota bacterium | reverse complement strand
CATCCCCTAATACATGCCACTCCACATTAGGTTGTTTACTAAAAAATGCTTCCTCACCCGTATCAGTTCGTGCCTTAATAAACTGAGCCACTCCCACTTTCATCCCGTGCCCTAAAGCACGAGCAACCATTCCAAATGCCGAACTGGATTTACCTTTTCCATTACCCGTCAATACAATGAATAAACCTTTTTGCTTATTAGCACTGGCAATACTGGCATCAATAATGGCTTTTTTCTTCGCCATACGGTCTTTATGACGTTGGTTTTTAAGTTCTTCAGTAGTCATGGTTGCTCTCTCCTAGGTTTAGCGTTTATTTAGGCTGATAGGTTAAAGTCATTAAACCATTACGTCCTAATGAGTGATAGCCCTTAGCGGTTTCATACGGTTTATTGAGTACATTGCCAATTTTAATACCCATTTTTAGGTTTTTAGCCACTGGGTATTGAGCACGCAGGTCTAAAGTACTATAGCCTCCTAGCTTTTGCATATTAGCTGCATCTTCATAACGTTTACCAAAGGCTTGAATACTAGCTCCTACCGAGCCACGTCCTAGATTACGATCAACATCGACTTTAGCTTGAGTTTGTGGGCGACGAGCTAACCATTTGCCTTCTGTACTCCCTGAAGTACTTTTAGGTTGCTGATAAGTAGCAGTGGTACGAACCTGCCAAGTCCCCAAATCTTTGGCAACCTCCAGCTCTACCCCTCGGATATGGGATTTATCCACTTGTTGGGCATTGTACGTAGGGGCTGGGAAAGTAATTAGGTCACGAATGCGATTGTCAAAGGCAGTAGCTGACCATTGCCAGTCCGTACGAGTACTCCCTGATAAACCTATTTCAGTATTTTTAGAACGTTCTGGTTTTAAAGCTGGGCTGCCCCCCCAACCATACAAATCTAAGAAAGTAGGTAATTTAAACGCTGTTCCATAAGAAGCTTTTAGACGGGTGTTAGGCGTTAAATCACGAGCAAGCGCTAAACTCCCCGTAGAACTGCTCCCATAATCATCCGTTTTATCTCGTCTTGCAGCCACCTCTAAATGATTGCGCCCCCAAGGTTGCTCATAAACTGCAAAAGTACTGCGCGTAATGCGATCATTAACGCTTAAAGTTCCTGAGGGTAAAGCATCACGTTGTTGCTCTACACCTAGAGAGACTTGACCTTGATGCCCTAACTTAAGATCAGTTTGTAAAGAAGCCGTTTTACGGACAGTATTAGCACTATAAGTCACCACACCATCACTTATAAAATCATTATCATCTTTAGAGCGCCCTAATTGTGCCGTGACTGTTGCTCTAGAACCTAATGGAGTACTGGCTTTTAAACCTAGTACTTGATTATCAAATTGACGCTGATCCTCAAGACTCCACGCTGAGTCATAATTATTCCAACCCTTAGCTTGCAGAGCACTCAACTCAACATTAGCACCTGAGGCAAAACGATGACCAAAGCGCACGGAGGCACTATCATTTTTGTAGCCGTCGGCATCAGGGCGATTCATAGCGGGGCTAGCATTGAGTCCATCTGTTTTGTCATAACCAACATTAGCATTAAACCAAGTACTCCCATTCCCCCCTGCTAAATTTATATTAGCTTTACGAGTACTCTCAGTACCCACACTCACACTAGCACTCGGCGTAAAACCACGCGCAGCATCACGACGGGTAAAGATTTGAATCACGCCACCAATCGCCTCGGAACCATATAAACTAGAACGAGGGCCACGTAGCACTTCAATACGTTCTATTTGCTCCAAGGGTAAAAACTCAAATGCTGTCAAACCGCTCGTCGCCGAGCCAATCTTGACGCCATCAACCAGTACTAGCACATGATTAGAATTAGTCCCTCGTATATTGAGGGTAGTGAGCTGCCCTGCTCCCCCTTGGTTGACAATACTGAGGCTAGGTACTCGCCGCAAAACATCAGCTACATCGTTCGCTTGCCAGCGCTGAATATCTGCACGAGTAATCACCGTAACGGGGGCTAAGGTATCTTTGAGTACTTGGGCTTTGCGTCCTGCTGTGATCACAACCTCAAGGGGTTTATCCGCAGCAATTACAGAAGAATTTAAGGAAAGTAAAACAGCAAAACCGCAGCTTGCGGTTAAAAAAGGGGTTTTCATCATATGATCCATCTACTGCGCCCACCGCGCAGTAATGAGGTAAACAAACTAACCAATTCATAAAGGTTAAACGAACCTTAGGCCGGTATCCGGGCTTGTGAGTGGAGTATTGTCCCTATTGCGTCTTCCCATGTAATACACAGTGACCTTGTGCAATAGTTACCTCACTTACCGTTGCGGGGGCAGCGTCGGAATGATTAAAATTACACCGACTTCCCGTTTATCGTTTTTTATGAACTTAATGTTCTATAAACGCACCTAAGTGGTGTGAAACTTACGTGATACCAACAGCCCTGTCAATTTACGAATTAATTATAAAAACCATTTATCTAATTGAGGCAAAAAACTATTTATATTCACTAGACATTCACTGCAAAGCTTTGAAAATCAGCTAAATTCATTAAAATAATAACAACACTAACACCATGAAACCCATCATATACACTCGTTTAGGCGTGATCACACTCCTATGCTGCTGTAGCTCAATAGTACTAGCAGAAGCTTTAATCATAGAAGATGGTACGGTTAACGCTCAAATTGAGGTTTTAGATGAGTATCAAGCCGAGCAGGAGCGTCTTAAAGCTCTAATTAACAATCAACCCCCTGCTTATGTAGACAAAGTTATGAAGCAAGGTAATCTTACCAGTGACTCCGAAACAGTTGATGACCGTACTCAACCGGAAGGTTTGCGTAGCTATTATCTAGAAAGCCGTATGTACACTCGCGACTCTAATAACTTAGCTAACACTAGTACTTCAACAAATGATTGGACATTACGGGGCGAATATCGCCAACAAACTTTGAATTATGGTGAGTGGATAGCTCAAGGTGAAATTCATAATCAAACGATTGATAACACCACTTATGAAGATAAAAAATCTAAGCAAAATCGCCTTACTCTTTTAAATCATGACTTACCGCTTACTAGTGCTATTAAAGCCGATAGCGCTCTAGGGGATTTTAATGGCGGTATTACTGAAGCTTTAGAGCGACAAGCTCGTTTTAGTTTAGGGAATAGTAACGTTCGTGGTGTGGGTACGCGTATCAAAGGTGAAACGTTTGAGCTGAGAGCAGGTTCTGGTAAACGCGGTGTATGGGAAAGTACTCCCTATGCCAGCTTTAGAGAGAGCCAAGGTACCTTGCAATGGTTAGGTTATAGTAAAGAGTTATCTAAAAATATTAATACGGGGGTGCAATATAATCGTGCTACTCAAGTTAAAAGCAATGACACTGAGCTAACTACTACCCTTGATAGTTTAGCCGCTACGATTAATTACCAACCTAAAGCCACCGAAACACGTAGCACTCAAGCACGCCTAACGGGCGTAAAAAGCAAATCATTAGAAGGCAAGACGTCTCAAGGGTTATTTGCAGAGGGAGCTTTCTACCAAGGTCATTACTATCATGAGTGGGGCGCTTTTTTTAGTGAACCAGACCTATATTTTGGTAATAACTTATTAGCCGATGATAATCACGGGGGTTATTGGCGCACTAGCTATCACTCTAGCCATCTTAATATGGGGATGGGCATTGATATGGATGAAACCCCAGCTACTATTGAAAATGCGGGTAATAAACGCGTGAGCCTCAATGTAAATGCTCAAAAACGTTTAGATTTAAATAATACCCTGAGTGGCAATATTACTTATCATCATAATGATTACGATCAAGTGAGCGGTAATAATACTAAAGCCCAATCGCTGAATACTCACCTGAGTTATGAACGTAAAACAGTTCATAACGGTACAACACGATTAAATCTCCAACTTCGTCGCCAAGAACAACTAGTCAAAAATGATATTGCTT
Organism: Pseudomonadota bacterium; assembly: GCA_039797965.1. Classification (GTDB taxonomy): domain Bacteria; phylum Pseudomonadota; class Gammaproteobacteria; order Thiotrichales; family Thiotrichaceae; genus Thiofilum. Next base: position 3,778 of record JBDKGX010000115.1, on the reverse strand, counting down.
CTACAGGTGAAGAGCTCAATTGGGAGCAAACATGGAACGACGTGCAAACTACCGATGAGCCCGCTCTAACAACCTCAGTAGGTATTGCCCAAGACCGCAGTACTAACCGTACTGTTTATCCCACTGCTGGAGTTAACATACGAGGTTGGTTAGATGATGATTGGTCTGTCAATACTAATCTACGCTATAGCGCAAGGCACAGTAATTTGTCGACTAGCCAAGGCTTATCAGGTGCTGTTAGTACCGAACGAGCTATTAATAACGCTATTCAGTTAGGGGCATCCCTATCACTCAATGAAGCTAAAATTGTCAGCAATTCTACTTTACTCGGCTCATCGCAAGTGAGCCGCAGTCGAGATAAATCGGTGAGTGTTTATTTGCGTTGGAACGGCAGCCACGGCAAACCCTTTAACACCCTAGGCAGACATGTATCTAATGAAGTGGGATTTGGCACCGTACGGGGCGTGGTTTTCACAGATCTTAACCAAGATGGTAAGCAACAATTAGATGAAGTTGGTTTGGCTAATATAGAAGTCTTATTAGATGGGCGCTACACAGTACGCACTGATAATAACGGTCATTATAGTTTATATGCCGTCGCCACTGGCAAACATCAATTAACACTGAATTTAGATACTGTCCCCTTACCTTGGGGGGAACCTGATAATACTAAACCTATTAATATCAATGTTTTGTTACGTGAAAATGTTTTTGAAGCTATTCCAGTCGTAGCGATTAAAAACTAAGTACTCATGTAACGCATAACTCTCTTATTAGAGTGTGTGTAAGGCTAATAAGAGACTAACCATAAGGTAAAGCTACCCAATAACTTTTGCCTCACTTACCACAACCCCATAATGATAACGATGAGAATAATGATTATGAAACTTACAAAAATAATAGCCCCCTTGTTTCTTAGTTTAAGTGCTGTAGTACTAAGCACTGCCAGTCATGCAGAAAGCCAATATGGCTATAGCGATACTGGGGCGGGTGTTACCGCTCAATCTTCCGTCAAAGTTACTGTGAAAGTTCCTAGTCTGATTTTATTACGGGTAGGAACAGCCGATACTACTCAAAACGAATTAATCTTTACCTCTAATCCAACGATTCCAGCAGGCGGCGTAGTACCTGCTAACGGTAATAACACTGTGGTTAACTGGGATGGTACAGCCCCTGCTTTTGCTACCACGAATACTGGGGATGTCGTTCGAGCGTTTAGTTGGACTAATGCATCGGCAGGTGGCAAAGTCACTTGTGCTGTTACTACTCCTTTCCCAGCCGCCAGTGGTTTATTAGCAAGTCATGTCACAGTAACCAATGCTGCCGTGGCAGGTGCGGGTGCTACTTTGAACCATCCAGGGGGTGATACAACTTGCTCGGGAACTACCAACTTTACCCGTAATACAATTGCCTCATCTGATTGGCAATTTGCAATTACTGCAGCAGGTATGGCAGCCGCAGCTCCTGGCTCTAATAGTGAAATCATTACTTATACAGCAACCACTTTATAAGGTTTGACACTTAGCAGGAGACTAACACCATGTACTTGTCTTACTTAAACCATAAGAATAAAGCAGTGGTACTGTGTTTAGGAAAAACTGTCATGGTGTTAGGGCTGTGGCTAGGGCTAATCAGCCCTAGCTGGGCACTATTTACTTTTAGTAGTTTTTTAAGTGCCCGTACCCTAACCTTGCAAGTGGGCAGCCCAAACTCAACGATCGATCGTGTTACGATTGATGTTTCAGGTAGCTCGATTGCTCCCACGGCAACAAGCGTTAATGGAACTTCTAATGGTCCTACGACTACCCCTGCTGGGGGCGTCGAAATTCGTGCCTATATGGGTTATACCAACAATACTAATACCTCTATCACTAACGCTTTTCGCCTAACAGTCAACTCTAGTGTGGGGCTAAGCTGTGTAACAGGTAGTGGCTGTGGTACGACCAATATACCCTTCTCCGCTATTGGCTGGACGTCTTATAATCATGATCCCACTTATTCGACTGTCGATATTCAAGATAATAAATTCACAGGTGCTACTGCCCAATCCTTAACTAACATCGTAGCCAGCGGTGGCAGTCTCACTATGACTAACATATTGGTTTTTAAATACAATACCACCACTATTTACCCCGCTGGACAATACACAGGACGTGTTACTTATACGGCAACACTACCATGAACATACGTTTTTTAACGCGATTCATCGCGGGTTTGGTCTTAGGGTTAATACTACTCCCAACATTAAGCCATGCTCAGGCCATCCGCTTAGATGACAGTGCATCACCTCGCTACCAAGTAGAATCATTACAAGTACTTAGCGAAAAGGGTGAGCCATTAGATCAAAGCATTAATCCACAACTTGCTTTATTAGAATTTGGATTAGTGGAGTACAAACTAGCCACCGCCGAGTTTGTAGGTCAGCGTGTTCAACTTTATTACGTCGTGCCTAGTGCTATTAAGGGCTTGCTATCACCTAATGCCTTATCTGTGAAATGGCACGGTAATAATGGTCTAACTGACGGAACTGCTTATGCGGGTGAACGACGTTTAGTATGGACAGGAACGATACAAGAGCCTTGGTTTAATGCCTCGATTTACTTATCTGCCCAAGTACACCTAAGCCAATTGCGCCTAAGGTCCAATGAAGTATTTGGTTTTGAGTCTTATTTTGAACTAGAGGTATTACCATGACGATAAGGGCTAATCGTTTTATTCTCAGTACAGTAGGCGTGCTGAGCTTAATGAGTACTTTAAGTACTCTAAGCCATGCAGCACCTTTTGAAGTGGCGGTCAGTCCTTCGCGCTTTGAATTAGATGCAAAAAATTCAGCACGGGTAGGACAAACCTTACAATTACAAAATCTGGGCAAACAAACCGCCAATTTAAAAATTCGTACCCTCGATTGGACGTTTTCAGACAAGGGCGACATTAATTATTATGAGGCATTGGTTGCTAATAGTTGCCGCCCTTGGGTCACATTAGAGCGTAATAGCATAGCTTTACCTGCTCAAACTAAACGCTCAATCCGCTTTCAAATTGATGTCCCCCCCAAAGCGCCAATGACTGAGTGCCGTTTTATGATTGCTATTGAAGGGGCTGACCCTACTCATAACACCACTTTAGAGGCGAATGGTGCAAATCTAAGTATTCCAGTGAGTGGACGGATTGCAGTAGCTGTCTATGTGGCACTGAATGGCGCACAACCTCAATTAACCCTGCAAAAACTAGCGATCACTAATATAAACGGCCAACGTACTCCTATCATCATCGTACAAAACAAGGGAGGTGCACATGGCAGATTAGAGGGTAGCCTTAATGCAACCGATGCGGCAGGACAAGCATATGAATTAGTAGTAGAAAATACTCCTATTCTCCCTAATCAAACTCGCCAACTCCCTCTAACACCCAGAATGGTTAATGGCAAAGCCGCTGCTCCAAAATTTCCAGTTAAAGGCAAAGGTCAGCTAGATTGGGCTAAAGGTAGCTTTAAACTCAACGCAGAATTTAAATAAATGAATAAAGCAGTGGTAGTTAAAGTACTCAGTGGAGCGATCTGGATGGTGATACAACCTGTAATGGCACACCAACAAACGGTTAATGCTCCCACCTCTACCCCTACTCAGGCTTTAAGTACGACTGCTAGTCTAGATTTTACTGTCAACCTAGGAAAGTTCTTATTTTTTCAATTAGGCACTGATAATTATCCGACTACAAACTCACCCGATACTATTACGTTTCAAACGGTATCCACTAGCCCTACAGCTAATGCCAATGG
>JBDKGX010000114.1:0-7710 GCA_039797965.1 Pseudomonadota bacterium | reverse complement strand
AGATAATGTCACGACTTTTGAGATTCGTCCGGGTGAAGCACGTGCAGCAGTGGATAAAAACGGTAATGTGGTGGAAACAGCGGGAAGCTTAGGAGGGGATGCGACTACCACTGAGACTAACACGGCTAGTTTGCCAGATGAAAATCAGCCTGCCCCTACTACCGCAGTGACTAATCTTGAAGCACCTGCCAATAGTAATGCACAGGCAGTTGCAGCGGTTCAACAAACACCTAAGTCGTTAGTAGAGACTGCTCAAGGCGCTACAGTTGCAACTACCGCTACGACTCCAGTTGCCGCCAATAAAGCAGCTAGTACAGCGTCCAATACAGATAAAGAAGTATTAGTAGCTAAACCCAATACCGTTGCTACTAATCCTGAAGCTCAATCACGTGCAGTCACTATTACAGCTGCTAAACCTGCACAACAACCCCGTTTAGTGAATGAGCATCCAGTACCTGAAGCGGCAGCAGGTAAATCAGCCGCCCAAACCGCAGCAGTCTCTAAAGGTGCTGGTGAAACCAAAGTAGCTAAAGTTGAAGATAAAAAATCAACGGGTGCTACAGCGGGTGTTCCTAGTGTCAATGATTTAACAGCCAGTGCTGCAAAGCGCGATGGCTATGTTATCCAAGTACTAGCCACGAGTGATCGTACTAAGGCTGATACGATTCGCCAAAATATTGCCACCGATGGCTACCCAGCTTTTATTGCACATGGGGTCGCTAATGGTAAACCAGTTTATCGGGTACGTATCGGTACTTATAAGGCTAAAGCAGATGCCATTTCAGTGCAAAATCGTATGAAAGTACGTTATGGCCAAAATCAACTTGTACAAAACAGTTTTGTGACTAATAACAATTAATGGAAATGACAGCGGGCTTATTGGATGTGGGCATTATTGCCCTCATTCTTATTTCAACCATTATTGGTTTGGTGCGGGGATTTATTCGGGAAGTATTTTCCGTAATAAGTTGGCTGGCAGCTATTGCCTTTACAGCCCTTTATTTTCAGAAAATGGCGGATTTATTGCCATTTGAAGGATTAAGTAATGTGGCGCGTATTGGGGTAGCCGCGGCTATTATTTTTTTCTGCGTATTGGTGATTGGCGCTATTGTCAGTTATACCTTTAAAGTGGGCTTTGCAGCGATTGGCTTAGGCATAGTTGATCACTTTTTAGGAGGAGTACTCGGTCTAGTAAGAGGGTTAGCCATTGTGGTTTTACTAGTAGTACTGGCTGATGTGGCGGCGGTTACTGATAAACATTGGTGGAAAGAGTCGGCTTTAGTACCAAAGTTTCAGGCAGCTTCTGTGGAAGCTAAAAAATTAGTCGTAGATAAATTAGCACCTTATATGGAAAAGCTATCAGCTCCTTCTGATAGTCCATCAGGTGGTTAAGTGAGTATAATCGGAATTCAGTAGCAGCCATGCCTTAAGCATGGCTGTTTTATTTTGGTGGGTTTAAAATGCCCACTTGGTTTCTCGGCAAAGGCAAGCAGCATGTGCGGAATTATTGGGATAGTGGGGCAGGATCTGGTCAATCAGGCGCTCTATGATGGTTTAACTGTATTACAGCATCGAGGGCAAGATGCAGCAGGTATTGTCACCAGTGATGGGCGTAGACTGTATTCGCGTCGTGATAATGGTATGGTCAAGGATGTGTTCCAAGAGCAACATATGCGGGCACTGCTTGGCAATATGGGGATTGGTCACGTACGTTATCCAACCGCAGGCTCCTCTTCATCAGCAGAAGCTCAACCTTTTTATGTTAATACGCCTTATGGTATTGCATTAGGGCACAATGGTAATTTAACCAATGCTACGGAATTGAGACGTGAAATCTATTTACAAGATCGCCGTCAAATCAATACCGACTCTGATTCCGAAGTACTACTCAATGTATTTGCACAAGAACTGTTACGCGAAAATGCTATCCATGTGATGCCTGATAATCTTTTCTCAGCGGTTTCACGGGTGCATGAGCGTTGCCGTGGAGCGTATGCGGTAGTGGCGATGTTAACGCGTGATGGTTTAGTAGGCTTTCGTGATCCTAATGGTATTCGCCCTTTAGTCTATGGTGTGCGTGATACCGATCAAGGCAAAGAGTACATGTTGGCCTCGGAAAGTGTGGCCTTAGATGTATTAGGCTTTAGATTAATTCGTGATATTGAGCCGGGCGAGGCTATCTTTATCACCTCAGACGGCAAAGTCTTTACACGTCAATGTGCTAAAAATCCCCAGTACCGTACCTGCATATTCGAGTATGTCTATTTTGCTCGTCCCGACTCTATTATTGATAATGTGTTTGTGCATAAAGCGCGGATGCGGATGGGTATCTTCATGGCACAACGCTTATTAGAGGCGTGGCCTGATCATGATATTGATGTAATTATCCCTATACCGGACACTAGTCGTACCGCTGCTCAGGAAATGGCGTATACCCTGAATGTGCCCTATCGCGAAGGTTTTATGAAGAATCGCTATATTGGGCGCACGTTCATTATGCCAGGGCAACAATTACGTCGCCGCTCGGTACGTCAAAAACTAAACGCCTTGGATATTGAGTTTAAAGGTAAAAATGTTCTCTTAGTCGATGACTCTATTGTGCGCGGAACTACCTCAGAAGAAATTGTCCAAATGGCGAGAGATGCGGGTGCGAAACGGGTGTATTTTGCTTCAGCGTCGCCTCCCGTGCGTTATCCGAATATTTATGGCATTGATATGCCTGCGGCTAAAGAACTCATTGCACATGGGCGTACTGAAGAAGAGGTAGCTCGTGCTATTGGAGTGGATCGTTTATTTTATTTACAACTAGACGACTTAATTAAATCGATACAAAAAGGCAATAACCGCCTCAAGCATTTTGACTGCTCAGTCTTCACGGGTGAGTATGTTACAGGTGATGAGGATGAGTACTTTGCAGAAGTAGAGGCTAATCGTAATGATGCGCAAAAACGCAAACGAGAACAACCATCAGCGGCTATTGACATTATGGATAGCCATTAGCCTAAGCCTAGGGGGTAGTGCGATGGCAGAAGAGTTTCCTTTAACTATGCCACCCGCAATTGAATCAGCACCAACACTAGCTGCCCCTGTTGCACAAGGTAGTTTTGATGGGGTGATACAAGATTTAGCGACCCGCTTTCCACAGTATGATCATACTAAGTTCATACTAATTGATGCGACTAGCCAAGAGCTGATCTTAGTCGTACAAGGTGCAGAAAAGGGTCGTTGGACAATTTCTACCGCAGCTAAGGGTGTGGGTAGCAAAAAAGGGAGTGATCAAACTCCCTTAGGCGTCCATCGCATTGTGACCAAAATTGGTGATAATGCGCCACTGGGTACAGTTTTTAAAGCACGCGCTAACACAGGACGTGTTGCACGAATTCTCACCGAGCCGGGTGCACGAAGCGGTGAGGATAATGTCACTACTCGAATTATGTGGCTAGATGGTTTAGAGCCGGGGCTTAATAAGGGGGGTGATGTAGACTCTAAACAACGCTTTATATACATTCATGGCACAGATGAAGAGGGGCGTCTAGGTGCTCCAGCATCACATGGCTGTATTCGTATGCGTAATCAGGATGTAGTTGACCTATTTAACCAAGTAGACAATGACACTCTAGTCGTGATTACACAACGCAAATAGCTAAATAGTACTTAACGCAATATCCATCAAGGTGTAGTATAAACGCCTTGATGAAGCGCCGATTTGCATTCTGCTTGCGGGCGCGTAATAAATGCAGCTAAAGGATAATAATGCTTTAGCCTGCGTATGCGGGTTTTTTTACGCCTGCGATTTTTCACCCCTTTGTGAGGCTTAGCACATGACTATTAATGATTGGGACTTTGAAACTTTAGCTATTCGTGCCGGACACGAGCGCACAAATGAAGGCGAGCACTCTGAGGCTATTTTCCCCACCTCCAGCTTTACCTTTAAATCTGCTGCTGAAGCTGCGGGACGATTTGCTAATGAAATCCCCGGTAATATTTATTCGCGCATGACGAATCCCACCGTACGCTATTTTCAAGAGCGCTTAGCGGCACTGGAGGGGGGCGAAAGTTGTGTAGCGACTAGCTCGGGTATGGCTGCGATTTTAGCGGTAATGTTGGGAGTATTGAAGGCGGGTGATCATATCGTTTGTTCGCGTTCAGTATTTGGGACAACTACAGTACTGTTACAAAACTACATGACCCGCTTTAATGTCACCGTGACGTTTGTGGATTTAGCTAATTTAGAAGCGTGGGAACAAGCAACTCAATCGAATACGCGATTATTTTTTGCTGAAACGCCGGCTAATCCTTTGACTGAAATCGTGGATATTCGCGCTTTAGCAGATATTGCTCACCAACACCAAGCACTACTGGTGATTGATAATTGCTTTTGTACGCCTGCTTTGCAGCGTCCTTTGGAGCTAGGAGCGGATATAGTCGTACATTCCGCCACTAAGTACTTGGATGGCCAAGGGCGTGCCTTAGGTGGCGCGGTAGTGGGTGACAAGGATCGCGTGGGTAAAGAGGTGTTTGGCGTATTGCGTTCGGGGGGTGTGGCAATGAGCCCGTTTAATGCGTGGATTTTCTTAAAAGGATTAGAAACCTTATCCATTCGTATGAAAGCGCATTGTGAAAATGCTCAAGTACTGGCTAATTGGTTGAGTACTCAACCCTCTGTTACAAAAGTGTACTACCCCGGCTTAAGTACTCATCCGCAACATGATTTAGCGCAACGCCAACAGTCAGGCTTTGGTGGTATTGTATCGTTTGTGGTGAACGGTGGGCGTGAAGCAGCTTGGAAAGTAATTGATTTGACACAATTGTGTTCCATTACCGCCAATTTAGGGGATACCAAGTCTACTATTACCCATCCCGCTACCACCACACATGGACGGCTAACCCCTGAACAACGTGCTTTAAGCGGTATCGATGAGGGGTTAGTACGAGTTTCAGTAGGTTTGGAGTCCATCAAAGATATTCAAGCCGATTTAGCACGAGGCTTAGGTTAAATTGAATAATGTGTATGATTGTACTTACCCAGTACTCATGCAAACTGATGTGCCTGCTAAATTAGCAGGTGCTAAAAATCTTTATGAAGCGTGGCAAAAGGGTGTATTGAGCCGTGATGGGGCAAGTACTTTAGTACACTCTATTGAGGTGCCCGGTCGTCCTGTCAAACCTATTCTGATCTCTGCGACCCAAGTCAAACAACGCAAACTGCACACTTTAGAAGGGCGCTTGGCACTTCTGCACGCGGTGGCACATATTGAGTTTAATGCGATTAATTTAGCGCTTGATGCAGTCTATCGATTTCGGGATATGCCGGATGAGTACTACGGTGATTGGTTGCAAGTGGCGGCTGAAGAGGCTGAGCACTTTGCTTTAGTCTGTGAGCGTATGAGTACTTTAGGGATGCAGTATGGTGATCTAGAGGCTCATAATGGTTTGTGGGATCAAGCGTGCCGCACGGCGCATGATGTGATGATACGCATGGCACTAGTGCCACGAGTACTAGAAGCACGGGGGCTGGATGTAACACCGCCGATGATGCAACGCTTACGCGACGTTAAAGACTTTGAGAGTGTAAAGGTTCTAGAAGTTATTTTGCGTGAGGAGGTAGGGCATGTCCGTATAGGTTCTCGTTGGTATCATTACTGTTGTAATGAGCGAAATTTAGAGCCGGAAAGCACGTTTAAAGAGTTGCTACGTTCGTTACCGACTCCCCCTCGCAGCCCTTTTTATACAGAAGGTCGATTACAAGCAGGCTTTTCGGCGGAAGAATTAGCCATGATGCTAGTACTTGAGGAACAATGGCTGGCTGAAATTCGCCAGCGTTAAAAGTACTTTAGTCAGTTTGGGTTAATTTTGTACGGAGAATAAGCTTCCTAGCAAGCAAAAGTACGGTATTATCTTAGCCAAGCTTTTTTATGAGTGGTTTTAATGAAAGCGCTTTTAAATCTGATTAGCACTTTGACCATTAAACCAATCTAGCAAGTGGGTTTGTTGGGATGAAGACTTAGAGTGTTGTAGGTCTAACCAAAGAAGTGTGTAAGCTACTATCTAGTTGTTGGTTGCGTCTGGATAGTCAATTAACCATTAAGCACGTCATGACTTGCATGACGATTTCATGAGTGACGAGGTCTATCAATGAGACATATGAGTGCCAGACGAGTAACAGTGGCGCTAGCTGCTGGGCTTTTTATATCTGTTCAGGTTGTACAGGCTGAAACCGTGACAAAAGCTTCGCAACAAGCCGCCCAAAGCGATACTGTGCGCCTGTTTATGAGTGGAAGCGCCACTAAGAAATACGACTCCAAACAAAGTGATCGAGCTTTAGTCGAGTCGACGCCGATGGGAACTTATATTATTAATGCTTACTATCCCCCACGTGCTGCTAAATCCGAAAAACGTTCTAATTATACGACTCCCACCGCCGCTCCGGTAACTTATGTTTACGCTCCCGCGCCCGTAAAGCGCCGTCAGACCTGTGATCAACATAGCCCCTCTACGCTACAAGCTAAAGCCAGTGTTTTTGAGCCAGTCATTCAATCAGCGGCTAAAACTTATGGAGTGAACCCTAATTTAGTAAAAGCGGTTATTACCGCGGAAACTTGTTTTAGACCTACAGCCGTTTCACCCAAAGGTGCTAAAGGTTTAATGCAATTAATGCCAGCAACCGCCCGGCGCTTTGGTGTGACTAGTCGCGGTGACGTATGGCAAAACGTTTATGGTGGTACTTCTTATCTACGTTGGTTATTAAATCGTTACCAAGGTAGTGTACCGCATGCAGTCGCCGCTTATAACTCAGGTGAGGGCACAGTAGATCGTTATGGAGTACAGGTCCCCTACCGTGAAACCCAAAACTATACACGCCAAGTACTCAATGCTTTTAAAAAGCTTGCTAATCCGCAAGCCTATACCGCATCGGCACAACAACGCCAGCAACGTGCATGGCGCTCACCTCAGCAAGCAGGACAGTTTTATAACGGGGCAACTCAAACGTTAAGTTGTCGTATAGCGCCACGACGCTTATACCAAACGACAGATGTCATCAATAGCCAGCATATTCGGGCATTTTATTACACCGCTGCAGAAGGTGAGTCCATTCATAATGTGGCATGGCAAACAGGGACGAACGCGAAGCAAATTCGTGAGTTTAATCGGTTAGGTAGTGATTATTTAAGAGCAGGAGTACGAGTCAAAGTGGCTCAGTGCCAATTTTAACTCCCTCTGAAAAGACAAAGTACTCAAAATATTTTCATAGCTGAGTACTTTAGCGTGTGGAGTACTGGATGAATTTCATTTCGTACTCAAAGCAGGAAAAGTACTCATAAAGAATGAGTACTTTAAGTTAGTCATTAGGCTTTTAGGCGTTTGTATTTAATACGTTGTGGATGTAATTCATTACCATGACGACGTTTATAGTCTTCTTCGTAATCGCTGTAATTACCCTCAAACCATGTGACTTGTGAATCACCTTCAAACGCTAAAATGTGGGTTGCAATCCGGTCTAAGAACCAGCGATCATGCGAAATCACCACAGCACAACCGGGGAAGTTTAATAAAGCATCTTCGAGGGCACGTAAGGTTTCTACGTCTAAATCATTGGTAGGCTCATCGAGTAGTAAAAGATTACCGCCTGATTTTAATAGTTTAGCTAAATGCACCCGATTGCGTTCACCGCCTGATAAATCACCAATGCGTTTTTGTTGCGATTCGCCT
>JBDKGX010000113.1:0-7772 GCA_039797965.1 Pseudomonadota bacterium | reverse complement strand
GATGAATTAACGCGCCCCAGTTTGTATGATGCAGCATTGCAAGTACTAAATGAGGTTATTCCATTACCCACGGAAGTACTGCAACGAAATCTCAGTGATAAACACCAACCCCATCCTATCGTACAAGCCGCATGGGCAGTTGTTTATCAAAATCCAAAACAGTATTGGACGTTATACCAACTCGCTGAAAAGCTAGTAGATTTTGAGGATTATTTTAGACGTTGGCGGTTTAACCATGTGACCACAGTTGAGCGCGTCATTGGTTTCAAACGTGGAACGGGTGGCACAGGCGGCGTCTCGTATTTAAAGCGCATGTTAGAAGTCGAACTATTTCCAGAAATTTGGCATGTTCGCACCGATTTATAATAAAGAGTACTGGGGGGTATGCTGTTTAGCTAACCCTCTTACACACACAAACAGCTTTCAAAAAATTCAATTTTTGGGTTTTAAAGTAGGAGGTGTGACAGGAAAAATAGGGTAATCTGGCTCGGCAGGTGTGCAGTCGCCCTTACTTTTGACTAATTTAAAGGCTTTAGACGCAGTATTGTAATGGTACTGAGCCGTAGTGATACAAGAGCCGTCATTATGGGCAAAGTAATCAATAGTAATGTGTAGCCCACTACCTTTGCGTACAAAGGTATAATCTGTCCCAAATAATGTATCGCCTTTAGCACTATATTCCACATCGCTTAATAAGCGTTTCCAACTACGCCCCATACTCATACATTGTACCAAACGCACTTGATCAGTATTGGTACGCTCTAAAAAAAGATAATCAGTTTGAGTATCTTGATTAAAGTCATATTGAATTAAACCATTAGGCTGCACGGGGGTAACAGATTGAGTTTGATACCGAAAAGCTTGATCAAAACTTTTGACAGGTTGGGCAGTAGTACTTTTACACAGCGCTGGTAGGGGCAAAGCGCTTTTAGAAGTACTAGTGTTTTTATTAGTTTGGCATTGTGCTAAGTCAGTACTACGAGCTTGATCTTCTTTGTCCGTAATGGTTTTAGATACAGTCAGACACCAATTGTATTGACCTTTTTGGTCATTGTTCCAACGTAAGCCCGTAAAGCCACAGCTCAGGCTGAGATTAGATTTATTTTGTTGCACCGCTTTAGCGGCGTAGTTTTGGCAATAGGTGGGAGTATTGGCTGCATGAATAGATAAGGGCATGGCTACTAAAAAAAGCCCAAACAATAAGCGCTGCATGAATAAAATCCTAGGGGGTTAGTTGGCTGCTTTACGTATTAGCATAAAGAATCGTGAGGGAGTTTTCAGCGAAAAATCTCACAGTCCTCTCTAACTAAAGACTTGTTCTATACTCCGTTCATCAACATAACAGGCTTTAAAAATAATGGTTCGGTTTTTTGTGGCTCTAATAGCGCTGATGTTTTTGGTATTTGGTTTAAGTAGCTATACGCATTATTCCACCTTGGGTATTGATAATGAGGAGGTACAAGGGAATAAAGTACTTTATCGCTATTATCGATTATGGTGGCCGGGTAATGGTGCTTTATTAATAGGTCATGGGGAGACGTTAAAACCTTATCAGCCCCAACAACATTATGACTTAATAGATCCTGCCAGTACTTTTTTTGAAAAGCCGCATAAACAACCTAATCCCCATTCCTTTTGGAATCGATTAGGTTTTTGGTGGATTCATGAGTCACAGCCGCAACAACAGTGGATAGGTTTACCCGCATTATTACCAGCCTTATTATTAGGGGTACTTTGGCTAGGTTTAAAGCATAAAACTTAAGCTACTGAGGGCTAAAAAAAGCCTAACTATAGAATAATTAGGCTTAAATTAGATGAAACGTTTTTATTATACAGGGTTCAGTTTAGTGACCGTCGTCCACTTTGCGAGTGTCTTTAAAGGTGCGCCAGCCACTAATCATGGTACTGACTAAGGATTGACGTGACATAATGTCTTCACGAATAGCCACATAAATATGTGCCATGACAAATAGTCCCATCCACCACATACCTAAACGATGCCACGCGTGTACATCAAGGCTTTGACCAAAGAAGGGAATTACCCATGAGCTAAAGTACTCATATTGCCATGACCCCATACCCTCACCTTCGCCATATAAGGCTAGTCCGGTCACTATCATAAAAATCATGCCCCACACAAACATCAGATGCATGGTAATTAAAGCTAATGGATTATGTCCGGTGTATTTGCGGGGTTCTTTGGCTAAAAAGGAATACCAACGAATCTCATGCCAGACCCCACTCCAAAAGTCTTTTTTCCAAATGGGGATGAAAAAGATTTCACGAGCGTGGGAGTTACCAACGAATGCCCAGTATATTCGCCCTATAAAACCCACTATTAAAATATAGCCTGCGGCAAAATGGGCAAAACGAATATAGCCCATGAGAAAATGGTTACTAGCCTCTCCAGACAATGACGGCAACGGTTGTCCAATGAAATAACCCGTCAGTGCTAAAGTTACAATCGCTAAAGCATTAATCCAGTGCCATAAGCGTAAAGGTGCTTCATACACATAAACCGCGGGTTGGAAGGTAGATTGCGGTTCCATGAGATTATCTCCTGTGCCATTGACGCCAGAACACCACACCCATAATCACCACCGCAATGCTCACTATTCCCATGATGTGATAAGGCTGGCTAAGGTAGTGGGTCACTTGTTGCCATGAGCTAAATTCAGCGTGTGATCCCGCATGGGCAAGTACTTGACCACTAAAGCCGACTAAAGTCATTAGCATTACATAAATCCAATGTCTCAACATTTTTTACTCCTTAGCGTACTTTAACAGTGGTTAGCTCTTGTCCATCGGGTCCCATCACGTGAGTAGAACAGGCAAGACAAGGGTCAAAACTATGCAAACTCCGTAAAATTTCTACAGGTTCGTTAGGACGTTCCACAGGGGTATTAATCAAGCAAGCTTCAAACGCGCCGATATTACCTTTGGCGTCACGAGGTGAGCCATTCCAAGTGGTCGGGACTACACATTGATAGTTTTCGATTTTACCGTCTTTGATTTTGATCCAATGCCCTAATCCACCGCGAGGTGCTGCGACTGTACCGACTCCTTTAGCCTCAGATGGCCAAGTGGATGGGTGCCATTTATCCATATTAGCGGTAGCAGTATCGCCTGCTTTGATATTACCAATGAGTTGATGCCAATCTTCTAACATCATATCAGCGCAATACTCAGCTTCTAGAGCACGGGCTAAAGTACGACCAATCGTGCTATTGAGTGCCGCTTTAGCATCTAGATTAGTACCTGCTAATTGATTAAAAGCGCGTAGGCTATTATCGACTTGATTTTTCACATAACCCACCCCTTTAGCATAGGCGAGGGTATAGCGTGATAAGGGGCCTACCTCAACCGCATGACCTTTCCAACGAGGGGATTTTATCCATGAGTACTTTGCACTTTCGTCAATTTCTTGAATATGAGTACGAGTCCCTTTGGTATTAGCACCTAGCACATAATTAGGCTCAGTAATGCCATCCCACGGATGTAAACCTTTACTCTCGTCAGGATAGGAGTACCACGAGTGATTAACAAATTCCTGCACTTGCTCAGGATCTCGTGGATCAATAGGGAAAATCTCATTCCAATTCCCATTGAGAATCACGCCGCCGGGTAGTTGGTCGGTGGATTTATCATAAGGTACTTTGGAGTAGTCCCCGTAATCCATGACATTAATTGCCCCATGCCCACCACCCCAGAGCTGACCTTTGTAGAAGCTAGCAATAGCGAGTACATCAGGGAGATAGACGTTTTTAGTGAAAGTAATCATTTCATCAATACGAGCACGAACAAAGTTCAGACGCTCCATATTGAGGGGGGCACCTGCGGACATAGCTTGATCCATATTAATGGCACAAGGTACGCCTCCCACTAAGTAGTTAGGGTGTGGGTTTTTACCACCAAATACGGTATGAACCTTAACGAATTCTTTTTGTAAATCCAGTGCTTCCAAATAATGTGCCACTGCCATTAAATCGGCTTCAGGCGGTAATTTATAAGCCGGATTATCCCAGTAACCGTTTTTAAAAGGCCCTAATTGCCCTGACTCAATAAAGCGTTTAATCCGAGTTTGTACATCACGGAAATAGCCGGGACTAGACAAGGGATGAGCAGGGGAAATGGTTTGCTGTAACGTCGAGGTGGCACGAGGGTCGGCTTTTAAAGCATTAACGGGATTTACCCAATCCAATGCATGTAAGTGATAGAAATGTACAACGTGATCATGGACTTGAAGCGTTTTAGCCATCATCTCACGAATTAAATGGGCATTAAGAGGAATCTGAATGCCTAAAGCATCTTCAACGGCACGTACTGACGTTAAAGCATGGCATCCGGTACACACACCACAAATCCGTTCCACGAATGCCCATGCATCGCGTGGGTCACGCCCTTTTAAAATAACTTCTAAACCGCGCCACATCGTACCCGTAGATACCGCATTACGAATCACATTGCCAGCGTCAATATTGACCTCGCAGCGCATATGCCCTTCGATACGAGTCACAGGATCAATGACAACCCGTTGACCTGAGTTATCTAAATTATAACCATTAGGAGTGGTAATCACTGCCATATTTTATTCTCCTTGTGCCCGATCATTAGACTCAGTGGGAACGGTGTTAGTCGTCGGGTTTTGTTCTTTTATGCGTTTGACGGCTGAAACGGCGGCATGGGCTGCAATGCCTACGCCTACCGCAGTGGCTGCAATTCCCCCAATCGTGTCCGCATTAGACTCCACCCCAAAGGCATTAATATCACTCAGGCGTGCATACCAAGAGCCTTTATCCCAAAAACCATCCTCAGAGCAACCAATACAACCATGACCGGCTTGAATCGGGAAAGAAGTACCTTCATTCCAACGAATTGTTGAGCAAGCGTTATAAGTCGTTGGCCCCTTACAGCCGACTTTATATAAGCAATAGCCTTTGCGAGCGCCTTCGTCGTCAAAACTTTCCACAAATTGCCCTGCGTCAAAATGTGGACGGCGATAGCATTTATCGTGGATGCGTTGGCTATAAAACATTTTGGGGCGACCTTGACGATCCAGTTCGGGGAACTTCTCAAAGGTCAAAATATAAGTAATAACCGCTGTCATCACCTCAGCAATTGGAGGACAGCCAGGTACTTTAATAATGGGTTTATCTGTAATGACTTTGTGAACAGGTGTGGCACGAGTGGGATTAGGTTTAGCGGCTTGTACACAACCATAAGAGGCGCAGGAACCCCATGAAATAATGGCTTTACAATGTTTAGCCACATGTGTGAGCTGCTCAACGAAAGGCTTACCTGCAATAATGCAAGACATACCGTCTTGATTAAGGGGGGGATTACCTTCTACCGCTAGAATGAAGTTACCATCATATTTTTGAATGGTTTCTTCAATAATCGCTTCTGCCTGTTGTCCGGCGGCGGCCATGATCACATCGTCGTAATCCAATGACACCATGGATAAAATAACATCTTTAGCCAGTGGATGAGCAGAACGAATAAACGATTCTGAACAACAAGTACACTCTAAACCGTGTAGCCAGAGCACAGGTATACGTGGTTTGGTTTCCATAGCATGAGCGATTTTACCAGCAAACTCAGGGCCTAAACCCAATGCAGCGGCAGTGAGGCTACAGTACTTTAGGAAACTGCGCCGTGAGATGCCTTGGCGACGCATGACATCATAAAAGGTTTCAATCATAAGATTCTCCTCAATTCCAAATCTGGACTAGCCTTCTATCTATGCAAATCAGATGCCAACTAGGCTTGTAATAGTGATGTCTTTCGATAGGAGGTTGAAACATACCACTAACCATCCATTTAAAAACGTTTGCATAGTCTTAAACTGTAGCGTTTAAGTAGGTTAAAGGTGCAAATTAACCTTGCAGTTTTTTTTAAAAGTGTAATAGTATTTTACATATAGCCGTTGAAGGAGGTTTAAATGCAAGACAAATCCGTACTCCTATTAGGAATAGGTAATGTACTGTGGGCGGATGAAGGCTTTGGAGTACGTTGTATTGAAGCTTTACATCAACATTACACTTTTCCTAATCATGTCACTCTCATGGATGGCGGAACTCAAGGGATTTATCTCGTTCAACACGTTCAAGCCGCGGATATTTTGGTGGTGTTTGACGCGATTGATTATGGTCTTGAGGGCGGCACCCTGAAAATTATCGAAGATAATGACGTTCCCAGTTTTATGGGGGCTAAAAAAATGAGTTTGCATCAAACAGGCTTTCAAGAAGTACTAGCGACCACTCAGCTCCTCGATAGCTATCCTGAAAAGATTTTACTCATTGGTGTACAGCCTGTGGAGTTAGAGGACTACGGGGGTAGTCTGCGTCCCGCCGTTAAAGCACAAATTCAGCCAGCGATTCAAATTGCTATGGAGTACTTGGCTCAATTAGGTGTTAACGCTACTCCCCGTGCTACCCCACTGCTTGATCACGAGCACTTATCACCTTCTCAATTAGCATTGGCTCAATATGAAGCAGGGCGTCCCAGTGAGCAAGCTGCTTGCCGTGTAGGGGATGAGCGTATATTAATTAATCAAGCCTTCCAATTTGACCCCAAACCGACTTTGATTGAGCACACCATCAACGTCAATGTTGATAGCCGGAGACCCTAACAATGTGTATGGGCGTTCCAATGCAAGTACTGAGTATGCAAGGTACTTATGCCTTATGTGAGGCAAAGGGTCAGATTGAAACCGTCGATATGTTACTAGTGGGTGAGCAGCCTACAGGGACTTGGATACTCAATTTCTTAGGGGCGGCGCGTGAAGTACTTGATCCCTCTACCGCTCTACAAATGCAAGAGGCTTTGCAAGCGCTAAGTCTGACTATGAGTGAACAAAGTACTTCAGCCATTGACTCACTCTTTGCTGATCTGATTGATCGTGAGCCACCCTTACCTGAGCACTTGCGCTCGCAGGTTATTATAAAAGGATAATATGTTATGCCCTCACCCCTAGTGCAACGCCTGTATCAGCAACTGGGCTATCCACGTTTAAACGCGACTCAAGTCCCCGATTTCTTGAGCCAACAAGCCTTTAGCGTGTTGTTTTTTACCGAAGACCCTAAGCGCTTTCCAGAAACCAATGATGTGGCGGTGATATTGCCAGAACTAGTAAAAGCCTTTAAGGGGCAATTTGCTGCCGCCGTCATTGCTACGGAAGACGAGAAAAAGTTACAAAGTTTATATGGCTTTCAAGCATGGCCGGCTTTGGTGTTTTTAAAAGGTAATGAGTATTTAGGTACGATTACCGGCGTGCAAGATTGGGGAGTGTACTTGGACGAAATTAATAAAATCTTAGCCTCAGAGCCGAGCCGACCTTTATCCATTGGGATACCTGTAGTCAGTCATTAATAAGGATTAATAGATGAGCAATCAATTTTACGGCAGACCGATTGGTATTCCGATTGTGGGGGTAGGGACTCAGCCTAATGAAGAAGGTGATGAGCAATTGAGTTTCACCGGTTCGCCCGGCGCTATGCCTACCTATCACCCGCCGATTTTGCCAGAGCCAGAGGATATTACTGATTTATTAGCGGCTAAGCAGTTACTTCAACAGTTGCAACAAGGTATTGCCCAGTATCAAATGGGGCAAGCGGCTTTTGCAGTCGATTTAAAAGGCTTAGAGGCTGCTAATTTAGACTTAATCAATCAAGTACTTCATGAAGGTGAGGTGAGTATTGTTTATAGCGGCAAACCCAGAGTGCAGATTCAAGAGTCTGTGCTGACGGGGGTGTGGCGAGTACGTACTTATC
>JBDKGX010000112.1:0-7791 GCA_039797965.1 Pseudomonadota bacterium | reverse complement strand
CGGCACTTCTACACCAGCAGGTGATAAAGCTGAGACACAAGCGGTAAAAGCTGCTATGGGTGATCATGCTTATAAAGTGGCTGTTAGTTCGACTAAATCTATGACAGGTCACTTACTAGGTGCAGCAGGTGGTGTGGAAGCGGTATTTAGTGTACTCGCCTTACGCGATCAAGTACTGCCACCTACCATCAATCTAGATACGCCCGATCCTGACTGTGATTTAGATTATGTACCGAATGTAGCCCGCGAAACTAAAGTGAATATTGCCATGAGCAATTCATTTGGGTTTGGTGGTACAAACGGCACATTAATTTTTAAATGCATCTAATGAGGCAAGCCGACTAGTGCTGCATCATGTCTTACAGGGCGAGTATTCACTACTCGCCCTGCATCAGTCCCATTCCAATTATTATCCCTTTTTACTAGAAAGCGTTGCCAAGGGCGCTAATGCACGCTTTAGCCTATTATTTGGTTATCCTCAGCAACGCCTAACGAGTACTGTAATCGGTGATCAGACCTTTTTAGAGCGCTTACAACTAGAATGGCAAAAAGCCGCTCATTCCACCCCATTCAATACCGAAGTACTGGAGCAATACGAACTACCTTTTAAGGGGGGGTGGTTTGTTTATTTCGGTTATGAAGTTGCTCAAAGCATTGAGCCAGTCCTGAAGTTAACACCGGATTGCCAGCAATTACCTATTGCGTGTGCGGTGCGAATTCCAGTGGCTGTTATCGTTGATCATCACACTAAAAGTACTCACTTAATGGCAGAGCCTCATTTTAAGGCAGAGTTTGAACAATTAAAGCAAGTACTTAACTCATCAGCATTAGAGCCCAGTTTACTAACACTCCAATCAGTTAGTATGCAAGAGGATGAGCCTGAACGCTTTCTAAGAGGTGTAGAAAGGGCAAAAGATTACATTGCAGCAGGGGATGTATTTCAGGTTAATTTATCGAGAGCTTGGCAGGGTCATACCGATTTAAGGGCGAGTACTTTATATCAACAATTACGCCATGCGAATCCCGCCCCCTTTGCAGGCATCGCTGATTTTGGTGACTTTAGTATTATTAGCTCCTCTCCAGAGCGCTTAGTTCGGGTTAAAGATAACCTTGTAGAAACACGCCCCATTGCAGGCACTCGTTCTCGTGGTCACAATGAAGCCGAGGATTTACGTCTATTACAAGAACTGATCAATCATCCTAAAGAGCGAGCAGAACATGTGATGCTGATTGATCTTGAGCGTAATGATATGGGACGCATTTGTCGTTATGGCTCAATTAAAGTGGATGAAATGATGGTGATTGAGAGTTATCAACACGTTCATCACATTGTGTCGAATATTCGCGGCGAATTAGCCCCACACATTACTCCGACTCAAGTACTTAAAGCCGTATTTCCGGGCGGTACGATTACGGGATGTCCTAAAGTGCGTTGTATGGAAATCATTGCGGAATTAGAGCAAATAGGGCGTGGCGCTTATACGGGGTCAATGGGCTATATTAATCATGATGGCTCGATGGATTTTAATATTCTGATTCGCACGTTGACCCTTAAAGATCAGCAGTTAGTGTTTAGAACAGGTGCGGGGATCGTGATGGATTCTGTACCTCACAATGAGCTAAAAGAAACGCGTCATAAAGCACGGGGTTTATTGCGAGCGTTGGGGGATATCCATGCTTAGTGTTCCGATTGATGATCGGGGCTTAACGTATGGGGATGGCGTATGGGAAACTATTGCCGTAAAAGCAGGTACACCCTTATTACTCGATGAACATTTAGAGCGTTTAGCATGGGGTGCCCGTACTTTACAGTTACAAGGTTTAAATTTAGGTACTCTAAAGCAACAAGTACTCAAAAAGTGTCAAAGTACTTCAATAGAGAGAGCAGTACTTAAACTCATTATTACAAGGGGCAGTGGTCAACGGGGTTATAATCCCGTAGGTTTAAATACTCCTCGTATCGTGATCCAAATTAATCCTGCCCCCATTTACCCCAGTACCTATTACGATCAAGGTATTGTCGTAGGCTTATGTAAAACTCGATTGGCGTATCAACCCTTATTAGCAGGTTTTAAGCACCTGAATCGTTTAGAACAAGTACTAGCCCGTGCAGAGTTTGAAAGTACTTGGCAGGAAGGGTTAGTACTGGATTATGCAGGGCAGGTGATTGAAGGCACGATGAGTAATGTTTTTATCTATACTCATGATCAGGTACTTATCACCCCTGATTTGTCAGGTTGTGGAATTGCTGGCATTATGCGAGCACAAGTACTTAAGATGGCTCAAGGATTGGGCATCCCGTGTCGTATTCAACCCCTATTGGTACAGGATGTACTCAACGCTCATAGTGTATTGATGACGAACTCATTAATAGGTTTGTGGCCTGTGAGGGAATTTAATCAGCAACACTATGTCATAGCCGATAGTATTCATACCTTACAACAGCAATTAAAACCCTATTTTTTATGAAAAAAGCACTATTTACTGGACTCAGTGTCGTTGTGTTATTGGCGCTCTTAATAGCGGGCTTTGGCTATTGGCAATATAACCAATTTTTAGATACACCCTTAGCCATCACAGAAACCACTCACTTTACCGTCAAACAGGGCAGTACTGTAAAGCGAGTGGCTCAAGATTTGCGCCAAGCTAATCTTTTACCACCCAGTGCCTTAGATACTTCTGAGACCTTTGTTCAACTCCATGCACGTTGGGAAGGTTATGCCAGCAAAATCAAAGCAGGCGAGTATGAACTTAATCCGGGCATGACGATTGACGATGTATTTAAACGGTTCACTTCCGGTCAGACGGTGCAATATCAGCTATCTATTATTGAAGGTAAAAGTTTTAAAGATATTGTGCGAGCTGTAAAAAGTAATCCAGATATTCAACAAACCCTGACCGATGCTGATTACACTCATCTCATGTCATTATTAGGTCAAACCCAGTATCCCCATCCAGAGGGTTGGTTTTATCCTGACACATATCACTTTCCACGCAATATGACGGACAAAGAGTTTTTGCAACGCAGCTATAACACCATGTATGAGTACTTAATGAAGACATGGGACGGACGTGAATCCAATGCTCAAATTAAAACGCCCTACGAAGCGTTAATCCTAGCCTCAGTGGTGGAAAAAGAAACCGGAGTACCTGAGGAACGCCCGATGGTGGCAGGGTTATTTTTAAATCGTTTAGAAAAAGGCATGTTATTACAAACCGATCCTACGGTGATTTATGGATTGGGGGATCAATACGATGGCAATTTACGCAAAGCCGATTTACAACGTGATACCCCTTACAATAGCTATACTCGTAAGGGCTTGCCGCCCACGCCCATCGCCACCCCCAGCAGAGCCGCTATTGATGCAGTGATGCACCCTGCTAAAACCGAAGCGCTGTATTTCGTAGCTACAGGGACTGGCGGTCATAATTTTTCTAAAACGTATGCGGAACATCAAAAAGCCGTTGCTAGTTATTTAAAAGAAATTCGTAATCAGCAAAAACCAAAAAACCCAGAAGAGGGTGCAACACTAGAAGGAACTGTGGCTCCCGATTTACCGAGTCCTAATACCACAACTACTCAACCGAATACTAATGCTGAAGTACTTGAAATAAAGGCGCCAGAATGAAGCAAGGTTTGTTTATTACCTTTGAAGGGGGTGAGGGTGGGGGCAAAAGTACTCAGCTACCAATCGCCGCCGAATACTTACGAAATAAAGGTATAGCGGTTATTACCACCCGTGAGCCTGGAGGGACAACGGTGGGTGAAAGTATTCGTGGAGTACTGCTCAATCCTGATTTGCCTGCGATGCACCCTGATACTGAGTTGTTATTAATGTTTGCTGCCCGCAATGAGCATATTCACTGCACGATTTTACCTGCTTTAAAGGAAGGTAAATGGGTATTGTGTGATCGCTTTACCGATGCAACTTATGCTTATCAAGGCTTTGGCCGAGCGTTGGATCAAAATCGTATTGCCCAACTAGAAACATGGGTACAAAGTACTTTACGTCCTGATCATACCTTACTGTTTGATTTAGAAGTAAAAATAGGGATGAGCCGCGCTAAAAAACGCGGTGCGATGGATAGATTTGAACAGGAGCAATTAGCGTTTTTTGAGCGAATTAGGGCAGGGTACTTAACTCGTGCAAAACAGTACGCGCAGCAATACCGATTGATCAATGCCGAGTACTCAGTGAACGAGGTCACTGAGCAAATGAGACGACATTTAGATGAGTTTATGGCTGAGGTAGAACGGTGATTTACCCTTGGCATGCGTCGACTTGGCAATTACTGCAACAAGCTAAACAAGCAGAGCGTTTACCGCATGCCTTATTGTTTAGTGGTGAGCGAGGTTGTGGTCATGAGGCCTTTATTGAAACTCTCATGCATAGCTTATTGTGCTTAACGCCTACCACTGAAGGGTTTGCTTGTGGTTCTTGTCGCAGTTGTCAGGTCTATCAAGCGGGTGCGCATCCCGATCAGCTATGGGTAAAACCTTTAGATGATAAAACAACCATCAGTATTGATAGTGTCCGTGAGCTAGGGCGATTTCTAACCTTAAGTATGAGTTATAGCCCTGTACGAGTGGCTGTTATTACGCCCGCTGAGGGTTTAAATGTGAATGCTGCCAATAGCTTACTTAAAGCTTTGGAGGAGCCCACACCTAATACTCATTTGATTTTATTTAGTTATCAAGCGGGCTCCTTACTTCCCACCATTCGGAGTCGTTGCCAACAGTTACGCTTACCCTTGCCGAGTCACGAACAAGCCTTGAGTTGGCTAAATAATCAAATATTACAACACGATCCTAGTACTTTATTAAGCCAAGCCTTAAGTCGTCCCTTATATGCTGTCAGCCTAGATCAGAGCAATCAAATAGCCGATCAACAGTTATTTTTAACGCAATTAGCGCAAGTACTGAGCGGGCAGGGGAGTTTAACAACCTTTTCAAACACTTGGCAAAAGTACTCACGTCAACAGTTGTTAGATTGGCTTTACAATAGCTTACAGCAGCAATTAAAAATACGTTATGGATTGAGTACTTTACAGACTGATTCATTGCAAACATGGTTAAGTCATCGGTCTAGTGAGCAGTTGTGGTCACTGATGCAGCATTGGCAAACGTTAAAACCTATTGCAGAGCATCCCATTAATAATCAAATATTTATAGAGACGATAGTCACTCATTGGCAACACAGTTAATGACTAAAAACATATAAATCCTTAGTTAGAAAGAATAATAATTACTATGGCAACGGCAACTAACATTCCACCTAAACGGTTAGCGTTATTATTAGATAACGCTGATGATTTATTTAGACATTACATGCCCTTAATTAAAGATGGTGGTATTTTTGTACCCACTCAAGAATCGTTTGATTTTCATGAAAATGTCGTCATTCAAGTCGCATTACAATCCGATAATAAGAAGATTTTAGTACCGGGAATAGTAGTCTGGATTACGCCACCTAATCATGGTAAAGCGGGTGTTGGAATTCGTTTTGCGGGCGAACAGAAATCAACAGTAAAACGTTATATAGAAACATTGATAGGAAAACGTTTGTTAAACCCTGGTGGGTTGGTACCTGTTTATTAGGCTGAACAAACAGCTCAAATCAAACTTCATAGATAATGGCATTAAAAACAGTCTTTTTTTACACTTAGCACATGTCATTATAATGTATATTATGTTAAATGAAATATTCACTAAGACTTTAAGCTCATTAGAGCTCTACCCTGTTTTAGCCTTAGTCCTCAGGCTCAGTTTTTCCAGTGTATTTACATTAGGGGGGGGGTTATAAACTATCACTATCAACAGCAGCGTGTGATCATCAAATAGCAGTAAATCTTTAGCTCAAAATCAAAATAAAAGCTTCATGAAATGAAATCGACGAAAGTAGATTGCGCTCATATTTGGAGGGAACAACCTACCCTATTTCAATTCAAGTACTTAAGGTAACTATCTAATGTTTAAACGTCTTTTATTAAATTAGATTTTTTAATATAAATCAAACACTTAAATTTAAAAGTTAAAGTATTTTGTTAAGTATGATAATGGTATTTATCATTCATAAACCTGATTTTATTACTCCATACTCGTCTATTGCTGCTATAGTTTGTGTCGAATTATTGACTACTTATTAATAACACAGTTAGGGATTTATGCAGTTTTTTCAAACTCTTAGTGGGCGTTTGGCTTTATTTTTAGGAGCAGCACTATTATCTACCCTTGTATTAATACTGACTTTGCACGGGTTAAAG
Source organism: Pseudomonadota bacterium (assembly GCA_039797965.1). Lineage (GTDB taxonomy): Bacteria > Pseudomonadota > Gammaproteobacteria > Thiotrichales > Thiotrichaceae > Thiofilum. The sequence continues at coordinate 1,527 of JBDKGX010000112.1, read as the reverse complement.
CAAGCACCAAAATCCATTATTGCCCTTATTCTGAATCCACAACATATTACCGCGCCCTTGTTGGTGGTTCCCTATGTGGATCATTTTGTTAGCGTTGAAACGGTCGCTAGCAAAGAGGGAGAATCTAAAGTAGTTAGTAAAGACGTATACACCGATCATACAGCCATTGTTTTGCCTGCTGAGCTTTCCATTCATGCCACTTTAAATCCAGACAATACTGCTTTGGTGATTTTAAAAGGTAAGGTGGATTACCAACCCTTGTTAGAAAAAAATCCAGACAATGAGCGAAATATACGTTGGGATAAAGCACAACTACTCGTCGGTGTAAAAGACTTAACTGCACTGCGTGATCCTGTCAAAGTTTTTTGGAATGACGATCACATGGAGTTGCAAGCTGACACACAGTCTCTACCTAATTTGGGTAAAGGATTTTATGTCGACTTACCCGAAAGCAAAGAACAAAGTCGTTATCAAACCTTTGAAATTCAACTGCCCTTACAAACAGGTTCTCATTTAACCTTTACGCCTACAGGCCGTAAGACACAGTTAGAAATCATAGCGCCGAGTACTTTAGGCTTACAGGCCTTTGGTGCGATAAAACCCTCGATAAAAATATCAGCTACAGGGACTAATAGTACTTGGTCATGGTCAATTCCTGATTTAATTAGAGGCTACCCTACTTTTTGGATACAAGATCAAGTCAAACCTTTTGATCTTCATCAAGCCGCTTTGGGGGTGGAGCTTAAAGCAAAAATCAATCTATTAGAAACCACTTGGAATCGTTTAATCCAATGGGGGTTTGTGCTATTGGCTTTAATATTATTAGTGGGCTTAAGTTTGGAGTTATTATCAGGTCGAGCTATTCATTGGCTGCATTATACGGTTTTAGGGGTATCCGTTAGTTTAATGTATTTATTATTGATGTCTTTAGAAAGTGTTATGCCATTTTTTCAAGCACTGCAATGGTGTTTAGGGCTAATAGCCAGTTTTACTAGTCTCATTTTAGGCATGATATTAGGTTGGCGAGCCTTTATTTTGGCAGGTATTTTTTATACAGGTATCGTAGGTAGTTTTTATTTGCTAGCTACCCTACCCGCCCATGGAATTATGGGCATGGTTATTTGTGCGGGGCTAGTAGGATTATTAGTCATTATGGGGTCACTACGTTTCCTAAATCCGTTCATAGAAGACACTGGCGAACCAACCGACACCGAAGATTTTCTATAGATTACAACGTATAGGCTCACCACTAGGTAAATAGCGCTGCTCCCGCATACTATAATGATAAATATGATAACAAGGATTAGTGGCTCCATAACTAATACTAGTTAGTAGCGCTAGTTCTTGAACTTTATCGTGATCAAAGTCGCCATACTTAATATAACCCTTTTGGTACTCTACCCATAAATAGCTATCGATAGGTGCTACTGTTTGAGGGGTTTGATTATTGATACTCACCACTATTAGGCGATCAATGACAAAAACACGGGCTTGGGTTAAAGGCGCTACCTGAAATTGGATAGTAGG
>JBDKGX010000111.1:0-7938 GCA_039797965.1 Pseudomonadota bacterium | reverse complement strand
TATTAGCGGTATCTATAATCCAACGCGTTTGTTTTTGAGTCATAATGGCGCTGGAACGTGCATGCCTTAAGCTTGCTAGTACTTCACGCGCAGACTCACGCAGTACAGGCCCTTCAGTTAAGTTGGTAGCCACTACCCCCATTAATAAGCCCATTAAAGCCAAAACAATCATGACTTCAATGAGGCTAAAGCCCTGCTGTTGACGAGTACTAGCACGCATACATCAAGTACTTATTGTTTATTCCACAAAGTGATATCGGTGTTATCTCCCTCTCCCCCAGCGGCATTATCTGCACCATAGGAAAGTAGGTCATAAGGCTGACCATTGGAACCGGGACGTTTATATTGATATTCATTATTCCAAGGGTCTAAAGGTACGCCCCCTTTTTTCAAATAAGGACCATTCCAACCTTTAGCACCACCGGGTGACGCGACTAATGCTTTCAAACCTTCGGCTGAAGTAGGATAATTACCCACTTCTAACTTATACATATCCAGTGCGGCACTAATATTTTCAATTTGGACTTTAGCTGATTGAGATTTGCCGCGTCCCAAATAACTCATCGCTTGAGGGCCGACAATCCCTGCAATCAAACCTAAAATGACTAATACAATCATCAGCTCAATTAAGCTGAAACCGCGTTGTTGTTGCATACCGCTCTCCAGTATATTTTTATTTATTAACTATTGTTGTGAGGTAAATGCTTAGCAGGGCATTTACCTTTGCCCTAGATCGTACTAGGTTAAGCTAACGAGCTGAATACGCCATTACTTAACTAAGTCGGCCATATGAATCATCGGCAATAAGACTGCAAAAATAACGACTAAAATCCCCGAAGCCATCAACAAAATCAATAATGGCTCCATTAGGGCTAGCAATTGTTGTACGGAGGTTTTCACCTCAGCATCGTAAATAGTGGCTACTTCATTTAACAGATGCTCCATTTGCCCTGTTTCCTCACCTACCCGTAACATGTGTAAGGCGTATGGCGGAAATACTCCTTTACTGAGCAACGTTTTGGTAAGACTTTCACCTTGCTTTAAACTGCCGGCGGCTTCCTCGACAGCTCGCGCCATTACCCGATTACTCATCGTGTTTTTCACAATCTGTAAAGCACCTAATAGCGGCACACCATTATGTAATAAAGTACTTAAACTACGCGAAAAACGCGCCATTTCTACTTTGGAAATCAGCGAACCGACTAAAGGCCATTTGAGCATTGACTTGTCTAAACTATTGCGCGTGGCTTCGTTTTTTAGGAGTACTTGTATTAATAATAAAACACCTAACATAATAGCTAAGAGTAGCCACCATTGATGTTTTAACATATCCCCTGCGGCAATAACCGCTTTAGTCAAAGCGGGTAGTTGTCCCCCCATATCCTCAAACATACGCGAGAATTGTGGAACTACAAAAATCAACAACGCAATAATAGAGCTAACTGCAACTACTAATAAAATAATCGGGTAAATCAAAGCCGACATTACCGTACTACGCAGTTCTTTAGCTCTCAGCATGTACTCTACTAAGCGTTCTAAAGCCTCATCCACTGAGCCACTGGCTTCACCTGCTCGCACCATATTGACGTAAAAACGGGAAAACTTCCCAGACTCTTCTAAAGCATCCGCAAAGTTCCTGCCACTGCGTACCTTATCCTGAATTTCTTTAACAAGATGATTGACTCCCTTGTTATCCGTAATCTCTAACAGTACTCCTAAGGCTCTATCCAGCGGCAAACCTGCTTTGAGCATGGAAGATAATTGTTGAGTCAGTGCCACGATATCGTTTTGACTGACCTTACCACTACCCGATAATTTAATGGCTTTACTGCTGGTAGATTTTGAGCCTTTAGTTGAAAGTACTCGGACAGGAATTAAGCCCTGTGCTTGTAATTGCTCAATAGCGTGGGCTTCCGAGTTAGCCTCTAGACTACCCTCAACTGCTTCACCACTGAGTTTGACCGCTTTATAATTAAACGGGGGCATCAGCTGTTTCCTCCGCTACACGAAGTACTTCTTCTAAAGTGGTCACCCCTTTCAAGGCTTTGAGTAAACCATCTTCATAGAGTGTGTACATACCCGCTTTACGCGCTTGATCTTGTAAGACTCCAGCATCTGCATGTTTAAGTACTAGACGACGAATATCATCATCCATTACCAATATCTCATGAATGGCACTACGCCCTTTGTAACCTGTACCCCCACAAGCGGGGCAACCTTTCGCATGCCAACCTAATAGCTCACCTTCTGGTTGGTACTTGCGTAGATTGAGTTCTTTAGCAACTTCAGGAAAAACTGGCTTGGCTTCACGACATTGTGGGCACAACCTACGTACTAAACGTTGGGCTAAAATCGCATTAACCGTTGAGGTAATTAAATAATCCTCAATACCCATATCCAGTAAACGTGTTACCCCACCGGATGCGTCATTCGTATGAATAGTCGATAAGACTAAGTGACCTGTCAGTGCCGATTGAATGGCAATCTTAGCCGTTTCAAGGTCACGCATCTCACCAATCATAATAATATCAGGGTCTTGACGCACAATTGCCCGTAAAGCATCCGAGAAGGTTAGACCGATCTTAGGATTAGCCTGTATTTGATTAATCCCTTCCAACTCGTATTCAACTGGGTCTTCAACGGTCAAAATTTTATTTTCTGGGGTATTAAGATGGGTCAATGCCGCATAAAGAGTGGTCGTTTTACCAGAGCCTGTAGGCCCCGTGACTAGAATCACACCATGGGGTTGCTTTAACTGCTCGTGAAGTACTTTGAGATTGTGCTCAGAAAACCCTAAAGTACCCAAATCTAATTTCACGCTGTGCTTATCCAATAAACGCATAACCACGCTTTCACCGTACATAGTGGGTACTGTGGACACCCGCATATCAATTTCTTTACCTTGGGCACGTAATTGAATGCGACCATCTTGAGGTAAGCGACGCTCAGCAATATTTAACCGCGCCATTAACTTAATCCGTGAAATGACAGCAGGTGTTAAATGAGCAGGCGGTGCATCAATCTCATGAATCACGCCATCAATCCGATAACGAATTTTAAGATGATTTTCAAAAGGTTCAATGTGAATATCAGACGCTCGCATTATCATAGCTTGAGTCATAATTTGATTAACAAGCTTAATGACGGGTGCTTCGCTGGCCATATCCTTGAGATGTTCAATATCATCAGGATTATGGTCACTATTACTAATTTCAAACTCATCGCTTTTATCGTCGGATTTTGTTTGAGCATAGTACTTTTCGATATGGCTTTGGATTTCAGAGGCTAAACCTAATAATGGTTTGATTTCCTTATCACAGGCCATTTCTAAAGCTTGAATGAGTTGTTGATTATTCGGTTGAGTCGTGGCAACGGTTAAGATATTGTCTTTTAAGGTGAGTGGAGCTACATCCATAGCACGTAAGTAATTCAGTGCAATCCCTAAGTTTTCAATGCCTTGCTCGGGATAGTCTTTGGTAATCGCCATCGGAACATTGATAAACCGCGATAATACAAAGGTCATCTCTTGTTCGGATAGCATACCAAGACGAATGAGTACTTTACCCAAAGGCAACTTTAACTCTGACCGCGCCCGTAACGCTTTATCAAAATCAGTGGCTTTGAGCTTACCTAATTTGACGAGACGCTCCCCAAAGGCAACATCCAGATCATCGGAGTGTGTCGCAACCTGCATATTATTATTCTTTATAAATTTAAGGTTACAGCAACCCTGTTAGTGGGTTTATGTGTGTTTTTGTATATGTATTAAGAGTACTTTGAAAAACTAAAGTACTCTCAGCAACCTACTAATAAGTTTCGTTGATACCAACATAAGATGCAAGCAGTTTTTATCGATTAAAATGCGCGAGCAAAGATCACTACCGTTGCGACTGTCAATACAATACTCAGTACAATCATCGCTAAACTTAAGATGCCCACCAAACGCCAAAAATTAGCTTGGGTCAGCAGAACATCATCTAAATCAGAGGGTAACAAGGACTCTAAAGCACGCTTAATAGCACTGGCGAATTTAAATAATTGAAAAGACACGATAAAAGTTGTGGCTGTCAAAATGGCATAAATAGCGACTAGAGGCCACTTCATATTGTCACCAAAAAAAAACTCGCCTTGAGCCACTACACCAATTGTCGCTAATAACATAAAAATAGTACTCACCATCCCTATCGCCCCTAATACTAATACCCAAGGGCGCGTGCGACGTAAAGCAAGTACTACAGTATCCGAATACAAACCTTGCCCACCGGATAAATCCTGCACCTCTGACTGGGGAGCTGCGAAAATATTATTGTTGGTCATAAGTACTCCTAAAAAATCCCAAGGATATAAACCAATCTTACAAGTATGATAGTCTACCTTTACCCCATCCTAGCAATTGTGAACTAAGCTCTTAGTAGTTTCAGATAAACCGCTAATACGCATTTGCTATGGCTTGCTTAAAACATGGTGCTACTCTCATGACATCAACCCCTGTAAAAACAAAAGTTAATACAATGAAACCATTCGCCCAAACTGTGTTGCGTTATTCAAGCTTTTTATCCCTATCAGCGCTCATTAGTGCCCCTGTACTAGCTGAGCAACCTGCCACTATGATTGTACTGGATGGCTCCAATAGTATGTGGACTCAAGTACAGGGCAAGGCCAAAATTGCTATTACTCGTGATAGTTTAGATACCTTAGTACGCGGCGCAGGCACAACACCGTTGGGGTTAACCATTTATGGTGGTAAATGTAGCAACGTTAGGGTCATGGGTGCGGTGGGAATGGATAGTACCGAGCTACTGAAAAAAGCTAATAAACTGATGCCTAAAGGCAAATCACCTATTTCAGCTGCACTAAAAGCGGCTGCGAATGAAGTTAAAAATAGTGGCAAAATACTACTAATTAGTGATGGTGAAGAGAGTTGTAGTGGCGATCCCTGTGCTGTTGCTAGTACTTTAAAAAAACACTACCCCAATCTAATCATTGATGTCTTAGGTTTTAATGCTAAAGACGAAGCTCAATTACAATGTATTGCTCAAAATACAGGGGGTAAATTTGTATTAGCTCAAAATACTGCTTCCATTGGAGCCTTATTTACCGAGCTACAACCCATTATAGAGGAAAAAGCAGTCGAAGCGGCTACCGATCCTATCGCCGTCAATGTCCCTAAACTAGCAGGTTTACAAACTCCAGGAACGGTCAAATTGAGTTTAGGCGAACAAGGTAAAACGGACAACCTACGCGCCAGTTACTTTGTTTACACCCCTGAAAATCAATTAGTCGCTCAATTTACCGAAGAAGATAATACGGTTAGTGCAGAGATCCCCTCAGGTAGTTATAAAGTAAATGCTTTATGGAAAGGATTTAGACAAACTCATCATCTAGAAGTCAAACCCAAAGAAACCACTGAGTACCGTTTTAATTTAGACAAAATTGGGACTTTAAAAATTAGTGCAAAAGATGCTCAGGGCAACTCCTTAAAAGCCAATTATGCGATTTACGACACGAATAATAAGGCTATCACTAACCATGTGCTACTAGAGCAAGTGAGTGAAATGTTGCCAGCGGGTCAGTATCGCGTGAAGGCTACTTATAACCAAAACTCATTAGAGCAAGACATTGAAGTGACTGCACAAGGTACGACAGAAAAAACTTTTGAGTTTAAAGCACCTAACACCTAACCTCTGTCCATTAAATACTACCGTTTAGGCAGTCATTAAGAACCTTTTGATACGATAAGGGTCATATGTCATAAGGTAAACGACTATACACAAGCAGTGGGAGTATTTTGCCTCACTGCTTTATCATTAGGAGCTTCATCATGAAAAAATATATTGCTTATCCAGTAACAAGTATTGCTGTTCTTACTATATTATCACTCACTGGTTGTGCAGCGCCGGCTAGCCACACACAAAATGGTGCGGTAACGGGATCAGTAGTAGGTGGCGTCATTGGTCATCAATTCGGTAAAGGTGATGGCAAAACGGCGGCTACTGTTGCCGGTGCTATTGCAGGCGGATACATTGGAGGTAATATGGGCGCTCAAGCTGATCAGTATTATCAACAACCTTATCACCGTCCTGCTCCACGTCGCTATTACTAATCACCATGACAGTAACAACCAAATAGCAAACATTTAATTAAAAAGGGTCTTTAAATGAAATTATCTGCTCGCGTATTACTAGCACTCGGTTTAAGCGCTACCGTATTAGTCGGTTGTGGTGGTGGTGCGATGGTTCCACCTCCTAGTAATGCTCAAACAGGGGCTATTACAGGTTCTGTATTAGGTGGCGTAATCGGACACCAGTTTGGCCAAGGTGATGGTCAAAAAGCAGCAACTATTTTAGGCACTATTATTGGTGGTTACATTGGCGGCAATATTGGCGCTCAAATGGATCAACAAGATAAAGCTAATGTAGCCAATGCTATTTCTACAGGTCGTCCAGCCACATGGCAAAATCCTAACACTGGTTATAATTACACTACTACACCAGGTCCTGTGTATAACGCTACTTATCAAAACCAAGCGACTGTTTGCCGTCCTGCTACTATTCAAGCAGTGATCAACGGTCAAATGCAAAATGTACAAATGAAAGCCTGCCGTGGTGCAAATGGTCAATGGCAAGCAGCTGATTAATTGCTGTTAAATCCTTAGGTCTAGGAAGCGACTACTTTTCGTCTGACAACTAAACGGTCGCTTCCAACCTTTCTTCCTTTAAGTACTTAGCACCTTTTCTCTTTAACTAGCTCTCAAGTACTCTTAGCGGTATAAGTACGCTCTACATAAGTCTGCACCAAACCCTGAAACTCTTGAGCAATATTATCGCCTTTTAGAGTCACCGTTTTTTGCCCATCTTCATACACAGGAGCTACAGGTACTTCACCACTTCCTGGCAAACTAATCCCAATATTGGCATGTTTACTTTCACCAGGACCATTCACGACACAACCCATCACCGCGACTGACATACTTTCCACACCCGGATATTGTGTTTTCCAGACAGGCATTTGCTCACGTAACCATGTTTGAATTTGCGAAGCTAAATGCTGGAAATAATCACTCGAAGTACGTCCACACCCTGGACATGCCACTACCTGCGGCGTAAATGAGCGCAAACCTAAGGCTTGTAAAATCTCTTGCCCGACAATGACTTCTTTATCACGTGACGCCCCCGGTTCAGGTGTGAGTGAAATCCGAATCGTATCACCAATTCCCTCTTGTAATAGCACTGATAATGCGGCGGTAGAGGCGACAATACCCTTGCTTCCCATCCCTGCCTCAGTTAATCCCAAATGCAATGGATAATCACAACGCGATGCCATATCACGGTAAGCTCGAATCAAGCCCTGCACTTCGCTCAATTTACACGACAAAATAATACGATCATGCGGTAAACCGTACTCCTCAGCCTTTGCCGCACTCGTCAAAGCTGATTCAATTAATGCCTCATGCATCACCTCATAAAGCGCTAAAGGCTGAGGCAGTTTTGAATTTTCATCCAGTTTACGAGCGAGCAGCTCCTGATCTAATGATCCCCAATTGACCCCGATCCGAATCGCTTTATCGTAGCGGCAAGCAAACTCAATCATCTGAGCAAATTGCTCATCACGATTTTTACCGCGACCGACATTCCCCGGATTAATGCGGTACTTAGCTAACGCTTCAGCACAAGCGGGAACAGCTGCTAATAATTTATGACCATTGAAATGGAAATCACCAATCAAGGGGACATTGCACCCCATCTTGTCCAAACGCTCCCGAATTTCAGGTACTGCTTCGGCAGCGGCTTGACTATTAACCGTAATACGCACTAACTCTGAGCCAGCTTGAGCTAACTCAGCACATTGAATAGCGGTTTTTAAGGCGTCAGCCGTATCCGTGTTGGTCATCGATTGCACCACCACAGGGGCATTACCCCCCACAATCACATGCCCTAC
>JBDKGX010000110.1:0-8022 GCA_039797965.1 Pseudomonadota bacterium | reverse complement strand
GCATACCATGCTTTGCGAGGAACACCGCCTCAAGGACGATTAGGTGCGCCTTTATATATACTCACTAATCAGCAAGCAGTAAAAGCAATTGAAACTAAAGCGATTGAGCCTAGTGTAAAGGCTAGTTATGCTAGTCTTAATTTAGCTCAATCTAAATCGGTGAGCGCTTTTTTTATTCGTGATTTTGCTCAAATTTATAGTTCAGGTAATGTGACTTTGGCTAATTTGGTAATTGAGGATAATGCGCAATTTTCTTCTTTTGCTAATGATTTTAATAATTGGGTCAGCCAAGTGAATCAACGCCTGACATTAGCTACTCCTGCTGAAAAGGTTAGACCCTTTAAGTTACTAGGTCATCGTGATGCGATACAGTTGATTCCTAGTCGGGTTAATGACATTAATCAGTTTGCGGGTGCTTTAATGCGTAATGTAACGGTGCAAAATAATTTAATTAATGCCAAAGGGTCTGCCTTACAAGGAATCTTCGCTTCTGATGGTGCTTTTAAAGATATTAAGATTATCAATAATGCAATTAGTACTGCAGGTAGCCACACCATTACTATTAATGGCTTATTACGCGGTGAAATTCGCGGTAATAAAGATATTATGGGGAATCCATTACCCTATCAAAAAATTCGTTGTTTACCCTTACGGATTGGGGGTGGCGCAAATATTTATGTATTAAGTTATAAAAATAGCGTACCTGTTGATCACCCCTATTTTTATAACTATGACTCCATTGTAGGCATCGACCCACAATCTGATCTGCGTAGTACTAAAATAGGGATTACTAACCCCCGTGCTACCTTTTTTGAAAGGGTAGATATGGTTAAGTATCAAGCTTTAGTACGTGCTGAGGTGGTGGCAGGTAAGACGCCTGATTATTCTCTCTTAATGCAGCAATTAGTGCAGCAAGGCAATGCGATTCCGGTTTAATAAGTCAAAATTCGAGTGGATAATTTTCATTTATCTGCTAGCTAATGATCTTAATCGTTAAAGTACTCAAGATTTTTAGCAAAACTTGATTAAAGTAGGCGTTATTGCTGTTGAATGAGATTGAGATGATGCGCTTTGTTACGCCTGTTTTGTTGAGTTTCCTGATTTTAACGGTCATCACGAGTACCCAAGCGCTTGAAACCAAGCAACAAGCGCTTCAAGCGAGAGCGACTCAACAACTCAAAATTACTGTTAATGTTCCTGTACAGACCACATTAAACGTGGATCAGCAAAAGATTCAGGGAAGTTCTAACGCGCGTGATCGGGCTTTGGTAACAGAGTCAGTAGAGGCGACTTCTTTAGGTCAAACAAAAGTTTATACGGCAACCGCTTTATAGATGAGAAGCTATTAGGAGCACTGAAGTACTCCTAACAGCTTTACTTACGCCACTCTATGATTGAGTCGGTGTGTCTGAGGTTGGTAAGGTAGGTTCTGAAGGATTGGAGTTTGCCACCGTAGGGGCTGTGACAGCAGCTCTGGTGACTTTTTTAGGCGTACTTTGCCAGAGTCCACCGGTACTAAAAGCTTGCCATCCCCAACGCAACCAGCTTAATACCGTAATCGCCAGCCATAACGCCCACAGTAACATCAATAAGCGATACACCCACAAAGGTACGCTTAATATAACAGGTTCGGGTAGTTGTGTGCTGGTGCGGTCCTGATACCAATTGAGTTGATAAGCATTCGAACCATAACCTGCAATCTGCATATCAGGATAGCCTAATAAACCATTGGCTACCGCTCCTATTAAAGAAGCTAAGGCAAAAAAGGTCAATGCAATCAATCCTACTTGCATAGTATTAAAGGACCATGCAGGGAGTACTTGAGAAAGTTTGGCGCGTTGAGTCAGTGCCACTAACCAAATCACCATCAGTACTAGTAAATAGGAGCTACTTTGACTCAGCCCAATAGCCAATAAAAACCATTGCCATGTTTTTAGGGGCGTGATTTTAGATTGCCCTAAAATAATCGATACGATTAACAGGGCTAGCAATACTCCCCAAAACAATACGGCAGGACCAAGATCAGAGCCATGCACCCACAAGACCCAACGGTCTTGAGGCATATTGAGTACTTGCGTGCTATTGACACTATTAGTCCCTACATCAATGGTCGGGAAACGATATAACGTGGGAATAGGCGTATTGTCTTGCCAAGTTATAACAAGGGTTTGCTCACCCGGATTTAAGGGTAACATCAACTTATTTTCTTGTTGTTGTAGGGGACGTTTTTGTCCATTGATGGTGAGACTTTTGACTTCAATATCAGGCGGTAGAGTGAGGGTATGTTGAGTACCACGACTGCTACTGATTTGTAGGGTGAGTTCAATATCTTTAGCCCGTTTAGCAGGGGTGATATTTACGCGACTGGATAAAATAGTTGCCGTTTGCCCCGGTACACCTTTAGGGCGAGTAATAGCTAAAGCTAGGGTTTCATTCGGCCAAGGTTTCCAAACCGGAATGCTACTGCCATCTTCTTCCACAAAAGTACTAACGGGAATACCGGTGGCTTGCACGTTCCAAACGGGGCTTGCGGCTACTTGCCATTCCTCTAAATAATCCGCATTCGTAGCGGCTTTGAGGCTAAGCGAGTCTGTTGAGTTTAAGCGCGATGACCAAGAGACTTCGGTGTCTTGTGCCTTGAAATTTGCTTTAATTTGCCCATCTTTTACGGTGAGCTGTTCGCTCATGGGCTGTTCACCCGCTAATAAAGGAATATTAAGGCTCAAAGGATTAGCGCTATCCGAAAGACGAGTAACGGTCGTTTCTACATACCAATCTAAACCTAAGTTGAGGCGACGTTCGATTTTCACAAAGGTAGGTAATGTACTGGCTTCTTGATCTAAATTAGTGGCTTGCTCGGTGCTATTGGTACGAATGAATTGGAGCTGGGCTTCGGGTACGCCATTGTCACGAATGCCTTCTACATTCCAATTACTACCCTCCCAAGTAACTCGATAGGGTTTGAGTGGCAAACTCAACGTAAAATTAGAGCGTTTAGGTAATACCCCTTGTAACACCACATCATGTTGCCCTGCCTCCAACACTACCCAAAGCAATTGACTAGCATCACGCTTTAATGCAGCACTAGGATTACCATCCATGAGTACTTGTTGGGGGAGCCATGTACCTTGTCCCGTAGGAATAGGAATAGCCGTCTGTTGAGCAGCATGTACTCTCAATCGCAACTGTAAGTTATCGCCTTGGATCAGGGTATGCATGGATTCAATTTGAGCACAGTTAGGTAAACAATCAGGAGCTGCCAGTAAACGCTCACGCAATGTCTGTAAAAGTTCCGTATCAGGGATGTCCGCCGCCATACTGGTTTTAGGACTAAAGCTCAACCCACCTACTACAACACAGGTCATTAACCCCAGCGCCAGTTGCGCTTTAAGTACTTGCCAAGGATTTTGTTTAAACTGTTGCCATGCTTGTGAGGGGGTGCTGGGTTGATTAGGTAGTGTAGTTTTAGGCCAAATTAAGCGCCCTGCCAGAATTAAAATGAAGGCAATACCTAAGAATTTCCACAGTGCAGTGGTCAAGGGATTCATCAGCATTAAATACATGTTGTCATCCGGTTGAATGGGACCTGCCCAAGAAAAGCTAATGCTGGCCCATTGCCAATTGGGTAAACCTGGCCCCGTTTGAATCATGCTATTAGGATCAAGTGCTTGTAGGTCAACTTTGGATTTTTTGCTGAGACTAGCATAGCTGTCTTCACTTTTAGAGACCATTTTACGCTCGATTTGGTTGAGTGTATTGCCACGGTCTATGGTTTCTTGGCTCACCGTTGTGGTGGGATCAGCTGCTTCCTCTGCTTGTGGTACAGCAGGTGCGGGTGCAATAGCGGCGTCTCTAGTAGCGCCATAACCCCCAGAGGCGGTGTCGTAACCATAGTACTCGCGTTCTAATTGTGGATAGAGCGCTGTACGAATAGTGTCTATCATATAAGGTAAAACGATTAAGGCGAGCACGATGAAACTGACGAGGCGATAATAGTTGAGTAGCTTTTTAATGGTGCCAGTGGGAACCACACGAATGAGTGCTACAACAGCCAGTAAGTTGAGCCACACTAAGCGAGGGGCTTCGTCTTCTTGCCAAATAAAGACTAGTGCTACTAACGTCACCACTCCCCAGATAGGTGTGTATAAGTAGCCAATGGCTAATGCAATAATCAGCACTAAGAATAAATCTAATAACGACCAATCGGCGACCCAGGTGGCAGCAACATTATCCATACCACTCGCATGTAATACTCGCCAACCGGGAGGTAAAAAGAGTTGAGTATTAATACTTTGTAATTCTTGCTGCCAACCATTAACAGGGGGCGTACTAATCGTTCCTTCGTATCGACTATCTGCAGTGATCGCTACAGGGTTTTGCCGAATCTCTACCCCAATTGCAGGCGGAGTACTATCACTTTGTTCGGTAATGAGTTGAGGATTATTGTTCACCACTACACGTCCTAGGGTGAGTGCGGGTGTAACGTTTAAGCGTGATTGCTGCGCTAAAGTACCTTGAAGTTGATCTTGAATGCTATAACCCTTACCTGAAAAATCAAGCCATGCCGTACGATTTAACGTAAGTTCATTAGCCTTATCTAGTGCAGCGCCACGATGTTGCTCTGCCAGCGTGAGGGTATCTCCACTATTCATTAAATAGGCGGGTAAATTATTCCAATCACTAGGGAGTTTGGTTTGATTAGGGTCAATACTGGAGACTCCCGTAATTTCAACTTGGCGCAAGGTTTGATCTGCTTCAAAGACCCAAATTTCTTGATTAGGCCAAGGTTGTTTACTGGTTGGCAAGCTAAAGCTAGTCAGATTATCAGGCGCACGGCTGATCACATTAATCGTCCACTCACCGGGGCGTAATTGCACTTGTAAATGTTGATTGCGCTCAATGCGGCTAGGTAAGGCACTGTCTAATGCTAAAGGAATAAATTTATCCAAGAGGACAGGGCTTAAATCAGCATTGCGTTGTTTACCCGAAACCCGTAATTGTATACGAGTGAGTACTTGAATCGGGTGAGAGTCCGTAATCTTACGAAAGACTTGAATATCTAAATTATCTTCACTACTTGCCTCACTGTTTTGGCTCAGCCAGAGTCGACCTTCATTATTAAACTCAGGATTGGGGATGACAGCGCCATTGACCGTGAGTTGAATAAGACCTGATTCAGGACTAACGAAAACCGTTTTCGGCAGTTTATCCCACTGAAATTGACCTTTAATAATATAAGTACCTGCCGCTAATTTAACACTGGGGTAGTCACTTTGCGGTAGTACAGTGAGGGGCACATTTTGGTCAGTTTGTACATTAAAAGGCCAGTGCTGGGCATCACCGGGCAGACGTATGATGCTTTCGTTATACACTTGCCAATGTTGAGTAAAGGTTCCGCCTTGCTCATTAAGATTCAATTCTAAAGTACTAGGCCATGCACAAAATTGCTCGGTAGCTGCGTAAAGTCTAGGGCAGTTACGTTCAGGATTATCTTGTAAAACCCAATTAACCCAAGGTTTTAAGGGTTCAGGTACTTGCTCTGGCGCAAGGGGTGCAGCGTGCACCGTTGCTAAGCTGAGTAGCAACAACACAATGAAACGAAGGTGATGCAGCATAATATCGCTCACTAGTGGTATTAGTATTATTTCAGACAGCAGTATAGGTGGATTCTATCCTGAGCGGAATGTACGAATCTTTCATTCAGGTTAGTGCTGATAGAATGTTAAAAATGACCGATTAGCGTCTTAGTGTGCAGATTTTTTTGAATTATTCTATGTTATGTTTCTAACATACTAACAATAAAGCTTTATCCATAGGGGCTGCCATGTCGAACCATTACCAATCGACCACCAAACCATTTCCTGATAGTCATATGACTACGGCTTTTACGCACTCTACTACAGAGATTGAGTCAGTAGAGGCGGATTTTGATAGTTTGGATACCAGTCATTTAGATGAGGAAATTGATGCACTCGCATTGTTAGAAGCATCCATGGAAAAACCTAAAATGACAGTTGCGCCGCCACCGGTTACCGCACCAACGTTACCTGTCTCTCCTGTACTTTCTAGTTTCCCAGATACTCATACTAAGTTGGAACCTGTAGTTAGTCAGTCACGTCCTATGCCTGAGTTGGCAACTGTCGCACCAAAATCCGTGATTTCTGAGCCACCAAAACCTTCTATTACTCCACCTAGTACTATGACACCTGCTCCGATTCATGGTTTGAGTTTGGCTGAAGGTCATTTGGGGGCGCATCCGGTTCCTCAGCCCACTATTCACTTAAGTGAGCATAGTTTTGATACCAGTACGAGTACGGTAGATCATCTGGTGAGTCCTGCTCGTGTAGTAGCACCTACTACACCCACTACAGTCACGATTACTACTATTAATGAGGGTGTATTAGGGAGTACTCGTGTCACTAGTACGACAGCAGCTCCCACTAATTCGGTGGTGACTACTCCTACTATGAGTGAAGGCGTGATAGGGAGTGCTCGTATTGCAGGGCAAACACCGCCTAAAGCCATTAAAGCAGGTGAGGGCAAAGAGGTAGCATCACTCGAAGAGCCTGCCGTTAATATTCTGCAAAGAGTGATTTCAGCCTATACCCAATTAGAGCAAAGCATTGCGGCAAATAAAGCAGAGTTGGATGAAGTGAGTTTAAAACTTCAATCCGTCAAAGAGAAAAAACAAGCACTAGAGTCCAAACTTCACGAGATCACTCCCCCCGGATTACCCGCTCCGCTCCAATCGCTAAATAGCAATAAAGAGTCGGTAATGGAGCTGGATGCGTTACATGGTGAGGTGAAAGAAAGCAAAATTAATACCCAGAATCGCAGCTGCGATACAGTGATTGAATACGCCAAAAGTATCCGCAAGCATATTGTAAGCGACTCAGCAAAAGCCGAGGAATTTTTACGTCCCTTAAATCTATCTTGTGAAATCTTAAAGACCAATATTCAACATGTACGCACTTTAGAGCAGGTGGTTGAGCTAATGGAAATTAAGAAAAATCTTACATCCAAACGTAATGAAGTTCACAAAACTATTAGTCTCTTGATGGGGCAAATTGCCTGAGAGTATTAAGTACTTATGATAAGGTAGTCTAGAGCTGCCTTATCGACTAGAGCATACCCTAGCTCTTTACTACAGTTCCTTTTACACTTCTTGCCATGATACGCTCATTAAAATGCTGTTTATCTGAAGCATTTTCCCTCTGTCTAATTCAATAGTTCAATACTTGAACTATCGGTGACCTGGTACCCCTATATTTAAGCTGTAGAATGAGGAATGCAGTGTGAGGAGTCGATTATCTGCCAGTTTCGTGGCTGGATTACTAGTAGTTTGTTGCTTAAGCAGCAGTAGCGGTGCTGAAAAGACGCCTATTATTTTTGGTTATAGTACTCCGTCTGATGGTAGTCCCATTAGTTTTTATAATCGGGGTTTGCAGGGATTCTGTGGTCAGCTCTATCATTTTTTAGGCGAAGAATATGCCCCCAGCTTGCAGGAAATTAAACGAGTTGACGAGCGCTTTGGTAAGTTTGCGGCAACATTAGAGGGGAGCGTTGGCATACAATGTGGCCCTAGCTCCAAAACCTACACCCGCACTCAAGAGTTAATCGGTGATAATTATCAAGGTGAGTTTAGCGAAGTCTTTTTTTCTACTCAGGCTAAAGTACTTATTAAGAAAAATTTAGTGAGTGATTTATATGATAATAAACCATTAAGAATTGGTATTCTAAAGCCTGATATTGATGATACAGAACCTGATAATAAAAAAGATCGAGAGCGTTATTTAAATAGAGACTTGCCTGTTACTACTGGAAATATTAGTGGAGTATTTCCGCACGCTAATTTAATTGCAGTGGCTAGTCGAAAAGAGGTTGTCGAGCGATTGTTATTACCCACTGAAGATATTATTGCTCTAGATGGTTATGCAAGTGATGCGATTATATTAGAAGATATTAGGCGCTCTAGTTTAGGTAATCAATCAGAGCTTTATACAGTTGAACCCCCGTTAGGTA
>JBDKGX010000109.1:0-8090 GCA_039797965.1 Pseudomonadota bacterium | reverse complement strand
CCACATGGCACGGATTTTTTCTACCGCTTCAGAGGGAGGGTTTTCGCCTAACATGCGTAACTCTTCCTCTACACTGCCCCCCAACATAATATCCGTACCACGCCCCGCCATATTGGTAGCAATAGTAACCGCTCCGGGACGTCCTGCATTCGCAATGATGTGAGCTTCACGTTCATGTTGTTTAGCATTAAGTACTTCATGAGGAATACGTAACGCTTTTAATTTGTCCGATACTAACTCTGAAGTTTCAATGGATGCAGTGCCTACCAGTACTGGACGACCTTTTTCTACACATTGTTTGATGTCTTGAATAATCGCGTCATATTTTTCATCAATACTTAAGTAAATTAAGTCATTAGAATCAATACGCACCATCGGCTTATTGGTAGGAATAACCACCACTTCAAGGTTATAAATTTGTTGTAATTCAAAGGCTTCAGTATCAGCCGTTCCTGTCATCCCCGAAAGCTTTTTATATAAACGGAAATAGTTTTGGAAGGTAATAGAAGCTAATGTTTGATTTTCTGCTTGAATATCAACGCCTTCTTTGGCTTCAATGGCTTGATGTAGACCTTCAGACCAGCGCCGACCGGGCATGGTGCGTCCCGTAAACTCATCGACAATAACAATTTTATTATCACGTACGATGTAATCCACGTTGCGTTGGAATAGTGCATGTGCACGCAATCCCGCATTTAGATGATGCAGTATGGTAATACTAGCTGAATCATAAAGCCCTGCACCATCTACTAAAATATTGGCTTGTTGCAGTAGTTGCTCTGCGTTCTCTTGACCATCTTCGGTCAAATAAACTTGTTTGGATTTCTCATCCACATAATAGTCACCCACACCCTCCGTTTTATCATCCCCCTCTTTGCGAGTTAACTGAGGAACGATCAGATTAATAGCGCGGTACAGTTCAGAAGCATCTTGACTAGGACCAGAAATAATTAAGGGCGTACGTGCCTCGTCAATGAGAATAGAGTCTACTTCGTCAACAATGGCATAATTAAGTTCACGTTGGACACGCTCCTCTTTAGCAAACGCCATATTGTCACGCAAATAGTCAAAACCAAATTCATTATTGGTGCCATAGGTAATATCTGAGGCATAGGCAGCGCGGCGCTGATTAGAGTCTATTTCACTAATAATGACGCCTGTTGTTAAACCTAAAAACCCATATAACCTTGACATATTATTAGCGTCACGCTGAGCAAGGTAATCATTTACCGTAATAACATGGACACCCTTGCCAGACAGTGCGTTTAAATAAGCGGTTAATGTGGCTACTAAGGTTTTACCCTCACCAGTACGCATTTCGGCAATTTTACCGTCATGCAGTACCATACCCCCAATCATTTGCACATCATAGTGACGCATACCAAGTACTCGTTTACTGGCTTCACGTACTGTGGCAAATGCCTCGGGTAACAGGGCATCGAGGGTTTCACCTTTAGCGTAACGCTCCCGGAACTCTGTAGTTTTAGCCTTCAACTGTTCATCGCTTAAGGAAGTAAACTTATCCTCTAAGCTATTGATAGTTTTAACGACTTTTGAATATCCTTTAATCAGTCGATCATTACGACTTCCGAACAATTTTCGGGCAACAGAACCGAGCATACGCTTTATTATCTCCTAATCTATCCACCGAACTGGGTGGAAACAGCGCCATTTTACTTGAAGATCAAGATTATATTTCTTGGACAGGCTGATCGTCTAAGACTTTATATATGGGTTTGCCGACGGCAAATACAAGCCCTTCAATACTCATATCGGCCAAACGGTAAGCATGTAGCTAAGTTATGGCTGATTTTCAACCAAAAGCAAAGAGCTGTTTATAACAGCTTGCTTTGGGGTGAATTCTAGCGCAAAAGCATAGATGTAATGTGAATTAATTGGCAATTTTTAAAAAGGCTAATGGATCAACAGCTTGTCCATCTTTTAATATTTCTAGATGTAAATGAGACCCCGTTGAACGTCCTGTAGTGCCCATTAAGGCAATCCAGTCACCTTTTTGTATGGTTGTCCCTACTTGTACTAAAGCCAATTTTAAATGAGCATAACGGCTAGTAATTCCGTCACCATGATTGATTTCCACAACATTACCATACCCGCCTTTAAGACCTACAAACGACACCACTCCACTGCCTATTGAAAAAATACTTGAGCCCTCTGGACCTGCAAAATCTACTCCCTGATGATGGCGTTTTGATCCCGTAAAGGGATCACTTCTAAAACCAAAACGTGAGGAAACATAACCTGACTCTGTAGGGGGTAACGCAGACTCAGTTGAGCTATTGATCGATTGACCTTCAAATAGTTGATTTAAGCTATCTAAAATACTACGTTGACGACTTGTCTCAAGCTCGGTAGTGTTAAGTGAGGTTAGTAGTACTGTTGCTGGATTTTGTTGTACAGAAGTCTGATCGCTGGGTAGACTATACCCACCTAATGCTGGTGGTTTATCTAAACCAAATTCTTTGGGATCTAACTTAACCTTAATCACTATATATTTAGCCAGTGTATTTAAGCGATTAATTTCAGCTTCTAAAGTACTTAAGCGAATCGCTAGCGTTTGAATATCAGTATGGTAAGTACTCAATGTTTTTTGTAGTGAACTAAGCGCTGTTAACTGCTGGTCGATTCCTTTGTGCAGTAAAGTTACTGATTGACTGCCTAAAGCTAATGAGGGAGGTGTATGTTTTAGTTGCGGCATACCCCACCAACGCAAAGATAACACTAGCATCACTAGTGTCAGCAACAACGCGGGTAATATTATATGGGTAAGAGGATTTATAACTATCGTTATACGTCGCAACCCATCATCACTTATACAGATAACTTTCATAATACTGACACTCTAGTAATAGTGTGATCTGCACTATTGCCTGTAATGAATAGCGGGTTTTATAACCACTACGGTATTGTTGTAACTATTAGGATCATTTAGGCTATTATGAAAAAAGTTTATATATCTAGACAGGATCAACTGAATAAAAGGTTAGTTCAGCTTGATCAAATCGCTGATTGTTTGCAACCCTTATTAAAGACTCCAGATCCCAACCGAATCTGGCCACTCATCCAACGGCGTACTTTAATATTAATGACGGATGATGTGGTAGTAGCTACCCAAGCTCGCTTTCTACAGAGGAATATTTGTCGACACTTAAATCGAGAGTTAGAACTAGATATTACTCAGGTTGATATTCGCTTAATCAGTTTACCTTTAAAACTTCCCGCCAAAACAACTACACGATTTAAAGTATCGACTAAAACTATGCATGTTATGAAAAGCATAGCCTCTGACATTCCTGACCCAGAGCTAAGCCTAGCACTAGGTAGTTTAGCGGAATCACTAACTGATAGAACAAAGCAACCTGCTTTAATATGCTAAGAAATATTTAATAAATTTATTAATAATCTAATCTATAGAATACCTACTACAAATAGCCCAGAGACAGATAATAATTAATAATCATAAGGGGGCTAAAGTGTAGTTTTCTGCAAAAATAGCTTTTTCTTTTTGCGTGGCACCTAAAGCAACCATTTCCCAAGCATCAGGTTGCTTCAATAACTCGCGCACTAACAGATTATTAATTGCATGCCCAGATTTAAAACCATGATAAGCACCAATAATACCATGCCCTAAAGTATACAAATCCCCAATAGCATCTAAAATTTTATGCCGAATAAACTCATCGTTATAACGCAACCCCTCACGATTAAGTACTCGATATTCATCTAGGACAATAGCATTTTCTAAACTTCCACCTAAACCCAAATTAAGTGAACGAAGCTTTTCTATATCGCGCATAAAACCAAAAGTACGTGCTCGTGAAATCTCACTAGCATAAGCTTGCCGAGAAAAATCAACTTCTAATGCTTGAGCAGTGGCATCAACGGCAGGATGTTTAAAATCGATTTCAAATCTGATCTTAAAACCTTCATAAGGCTTTAAGGTTGCCCATGCTCCCTTACCATTATCGTAACTAATAGGTTTTTTAATTTTAATAAAGCGCTTAGCTGCATTTTGCTCTTCTAAGCCAGCAGATAATAATAAATATAAAAAGGGGGCTGCACTACCATCCATTATAGGGATTTCTGGTGCATCAAGCTCTACATAAAGATTATCAATACCTAATGCCGCTAGAGCTGAAAGCAAATGTTCAATGGTCGATACCTTAACTTGATTTTCAAGTAAGGCTGTACACAACATTGTTTCACCCACTTTTTCAGGATGCAGTTCAATTAGTGCGCTGTTACCTAAATCCAAACGGCGAAAGACGATTCCGGTATTTACAACAGCAGGTTTTAAGGTGATAGATACTTTTTTACCAGAATGCAGGCCAATGCCAACTGTCGAGACAGCTTCTTTTATAGTGCGTTGTTTTAGCATAGATGCCTAAAATCCTTAATAACACTGAAAATAGTGGTGCGGGTGCTAAGCATGGAATAAATGAGGGAAATTGTAACGTGAATAACTAACGCTATGCTGAATAATTTTGCATCAAAGAAGTGAAAATTTAATATAAACCCCCAGAGTGGTTGGCTGTTTTTCCAACCACTACGACGGGCAAGTCGTGTCCAAGTACTTTACTTAATCAGCTTGATTCCGTAAGAATGCTGGTATATCTAAAATACGCTCAGGGTCATAAGAACGGCGCGTACCTTCTTTGGTCGGTAAAGTAGTCGTATTGGTTTCAATCTCCACTGGACGCAACTTCCTAATTTTATCTTGTTGACTAGGAGCAGGCTGAGATTGAGGAACTACTACTGGTTTTTGAGCGGCTTTATTAGGAGTCATTCCCACACTTGAAGGCATATCCTCTAAACCTGTAGCTACTAGAGTTACCCGAATTTCATCACGCATCTCAGGATCAATAACTGTGCCTACTACTACAGTAGCCTCGTCTGAAGCAAACTGACGAATGACTTCGCCCACTTCTTCAAACTCGTGAATACCCATATCCATACCGGCTGTAATATTCACTAAAATGCCTTTTGCACCATCTAAACGAATATCTTCTAGTAGTGGACTGGAAATAGCTGCTGCTGCCGCTTTAGCCGCACGATCCTCACCTTGAGCACGTCCCATACCCATCATGGATACGCCCATACCAGACATAACCGTACGAACGTCAGCAAAATCAACGTTGATTAAGCCAGGACGAGTAATAAGTTCGGCAATACCTTGCACTGCATTGAGTAGTACATTGTTAGCTGCTTTAAAAGCCTCCAACAAGGAAACATTTTTACCTAATGAAGTCAGTAATTTTTGGTTAGGAATGGTGATTAATGAATCAACGTGCTTACCTAACTCTGCAATTCCCATTTCAGCCGCTTTCATACGCTTAGCGCCTTCAAAAGGGAACGGTTTAGTGACTACTGCTACTGTTAAAATGCCCATATCACGAGCAATTTCAGCAACCACAGGTGCTGCACCTGTACCAGTGCCCCCTCCCATACCTGCTGTGATGAATAACATGTCACTACCACTAATCATATCTTTGATACGATCTCGATCATCTAATGCAGCTTCACGACCTACCTCAGGATTAGCACCAGCACCCAATCCCTTAGTTAAAGCACTACCTAATTGAATGACTGACTTAACGCCCGTGCCGTGTAATGCTTGAGCATCAGTATTAGCACAGATGTAATCAACACCTTCAATACCTGACTCCAGCATGTTTTTAACCGCATTACCGCCGCCACCACCCACGCCGATCACCTTAATGGTGGCGCCTTTTTCAAAAGCATCCATCAACTCGAACATGCCCGTTCTCCAACTGTCAGAAATTTCCGTTAAACCAACTTTTAATACGTTCCCAAAGGCCATCTCCGGCTACAGAAGTATCATAAGTGCGCCGTTCTCCGTAAGACTGTTGTGCGATACCGTACAACAATAACCCTACCCCTGTCGAATGGATTGGGTTTTCCACCTCGCCTCGCAGGCCACCAATATCGCGCGGCATACCAATTCTAACGGGCATATGGAATACTTCTTCGGCTAATGTTACCGCACCTTTCATTTTGGAGGTACCACCTGTTAAGACAACACCTGCACCAATACGCTCTTCGTAGCCACTACGCCGTAACTCTTGAAGTACTAGGGAAAATAACTCTTCGTAACGAGGCTCTACCACCGAAGCTAACGTTTGTTTGGATAAACTACGTGCTTCACGCTCGCCCACACCAGGTACTTCCATTAGTTCATCCTCTTCCACCAACTGGCGTAGAGCACAACCGTACTTAATTTTAATAGCTTCTGCGTGTTGAGTAGGAGTTCGCACTGCTACGGCTATATCGTTGGTAACTTGATCACCTGCAATAGGAATAACCGCAGTATGATGAATAGAACCGTTTAGAAAAACTGCTATATCGCTAGTACCACCACCGATATCGACTAAGCAAACCCCTAACTCTTTTTCGTCTTCTTCTAAAACTGCATAACTAGAGGCCACTTGCTCTAGAATAATGTCTTCAACTTGCAGCCCACAACGCTCTACACATTTTACAATATTTTGTGCGGCACTATGCGCTGCTGTCACCAAATGCACACGAGCCTCTAGGCGAACCCCTGCCATACCTACAGGCTCACGAATACCCTCTTGTTGATCGATAATGTACTCTTGTGGTAGCACATGCAAGATACGCTGGTCGGCTGGAATAGCAACCGCTCTGGCAGCATCCATGACACGATCTACATCATTATCGGTTACTTCTTTGTCTTTAATAGCCACAATACCGTGCGAATTCAGACTACGCACGTGACTACCTGCTATTCCAACATAGACAGAATCAATTTGCACTCCAGCCATCAACTCAGCTTCTTCAACAGCACGTTGAATAGACTGAATGGTCGATTCAATATTAACCACCACACCTTTTTTCATACCGCGTGATGGACAAGAACCGATCCCGATGATTTCTAAACGACCATTGTCATTTACTTCACCTACTAATGCTACCACCTTAGAAGTTCCAATATCTAAGGCAACAATACGATTATGGTCATTCTTCTTTGACATAAATTAACTCCCGATCTTTTTAGAGATGTCTGACTCTAAAAAGCTGGTGGGGATTTGCTTCCATTCTACGGCAAAACCATTCGTGTAACGTAAATCAATACGACGAATCTGGGAAAACTTTTCTTTTAATGCCTGTATGTAACCTACTTTAAGACGACTTAGGCGTTTTTCATAGTCTTTTCGTCCAATAATTACCTCTGGGCCATCTTTAAAACGAATAACCCAACTACCTGCAGCATCTTCAGTTAACTCCGCTATTTCTAGAGAGAGATTACTTAATAAACGTGTCAACTCTACATAACGTTCACCTAACTCTCGGCCTTTTTCACTGGGGCTATATAAATAGGGGAAAATACCTTGTTTTTCGGGCAAACTACTGGTGAATATTTCACCATATTGGTTGAGTAATTTATCCTTTCCCCAAAAAGCAATCGGTACTTGCTCCTCCAGTAAAATCTCCAAACGATTAGGCCATATTTTACGTAAACTCGCTGCCCTAACCCAAGCTTGTTGCTCTAAAAAACCCTCTAATCCCACCTCATCTAATAAGAATAAATTGGTATCAGTATAAGGTTTCATTTGAGTTTTTAATTCTTCAGGATTGAGATAATGAAACTGCCCTTGAATTTCTACTGATTGAATAGGCAAATTAGTAGTTTTAGTTAACCAAGTATAAATAGAAGATAATAACCCCACTAATACCATTAAACTAGCTACTATAGTAAACCAGCGTAAAGAGTGCGGCGTTAGATCTTCAATATTCCATTTTGTTAAACGGCTCAACCAAACACTAGATTTATTAGGCACGGCTAACCGCCGCCGCTGAGCAGCTTTAGCATGCTCAGCAGAGCGCTTTAGGGTTGTATTGGGACGCAGATTTGTTTTTGTTGTTATGGGCGCTTTCTTCCTTGAAAGGGGCGCTTTGGTCATGCCAAGGTAGTCTCCAAAATTCGTACTACTAGCTGTGAAAAGGTCATGCCAGATTGTTTAGCCGCCATTGGTACTAAACTATGATCAGTCATTCCCGGATTAGTATTGACCTCAATCAACCATGGACGT
>JBDKGX010000108.1:0-8141 GCA_039797965.1 Pseudomonadota bacterium | reverse complement strand
TGCTGCATTTTGCACCTCAACGGCACGGTCATTGGGCAAACGCGCCTCTAATAACGCTAGCATCTCCCCTGCACTTTTGCCTGTGGCACACACAATAAAAATAAAACCAAACTGAGCTTCATAAGCTGCATTACCGTCCGCTAAGCGTTGGAGTACTTCATCACTCGCCTGATTAACACTGGATTGCTCACCGGCTGCCAGTACTTTGGTATTGGCATATTTTTGTTTTAAGGAGCTGACATCACCGATTTTAGGATGCCCCTCAAAGGCTTGTAAGTAATCAGGTGTGTCTAGTCCTGCCCAAATCCTATCCGCTGTTGCAAAGAGTTGTGTTTCACTTTCAAAGGGAGCGGCTTGCACCATTTGTGCGACCCAACGCTCGGCAACACAACATTGCATCAAGGCTGTTGCCATTGACTCAGGGGATAGTTGATTCAGTTTAGCAATACGCATGGGCGGATAATCCTTTGGAGAGTAGGCACTAAAAATGGCAAAACTTGACTAGTGAGTCAACTCACTCAATATAAGAATACTAAAGATTAGTAGCAAGAATTAAACCAACTAAAAAGACTGACTAACATAAAGTACTCGCTACTAGTGAGAGTGTTGCGGCAAGTACTGTGTTTGATCAGTATTGGTAAGAGGACTCAACAAGATAATAAAAAAAGGCTCATCAATGTTCAGACCAAGGACGTAGTGCATCCGCTTCAGCCCATGCTTGCACCCACTCAGGCAAAACAGGTTGCCAATCTTGAGCATTCATAGACTCTAATACGGTTTGAACGGGGACTAATTTGCCTTTACTGACCACCGCAGTACGTAGCAATGCAGCAGCATGCCATACCCCCTCTCGCTGATGAATTTGTTGGAAGTAAAACCATTTATCGTCATAACCCAGTACTTGGGTAAGCTGCTCAAAACGCTGTCCGGGGTGTAAGCGTTTGCGATAGCGGACACTACTCCCCGCCACCACAAACCCCCAGCCATTTTTTTTAACCACCTTCCACAGTCCTGTACGCACAGCAAATACAAAGCGCCCAATATCAAACAAAGTTAAATGCCGTCCATTATTCATTTCACCGAAAATATCACTGTCACTCCAACTGACTTTTAAGGGCGTAATACAAGCCTCGGAAAGCTCTAACGTGGGTGCTGATTTGGCTTTGTGCATAGCCATGAAAAATCGAAACCAAGGGTACATATGAAATGCTTAGAAATTGTGAGATGAACAGCATAAAGAAAATAAGGCATAAAGTACTTATGCCCTATTTGTTGCTAAGGATTTTTACGTTGCAAGGCTGCCATTTTAAGCGCTAATAATCGTGCTACATCACGACGTAAATTAGTTTTAATTTGATCAGCTTCTTCCTGAGTACCTAACACATACTCACTGTCATAGGCTTGTACTTGCGATTGTGCCACACTGTCATTGACCACTTCGGTAGAGCCTTGGCGTTTAATACTAAATTTAGCTTCCGTGCTATAGCGAAAAGCACTGACTGCGCGAGTGGATGAATAACCTGAGACTCGTTTAGACTCTACAGGTGATTGTAACGTCAATAGTACTTCGGCACTTGCTTCATCTGTTAGCGTTGCCCCACGACTTTGTAATGAGCTTTTTACCAATTGTCCCCATTCACTTTTCGTGTCGCCTGCTAAAGCTATCTTTAGTTTAATGACCCCCATAGGGTCTGAGCCACGCAAGTGAAAACCCGTTTCACCAGCACAGCCACTCAAGACCAGTGCGAGTAATCCCCACACTAATCCTAGTTTAAGGTATTGAACCCTAAACATTTTCACTCGCCACAACATTGATTAAGCGTCCTTTCACAACAATGACTTTATTAAGGGTCATGGTTTCTAGGAACTTAATGACATTGGGATGAGCTAAGGCAGCGGCTTTAATAGTGGCCTCATCATCCGTTGCAGCAACGGTTACTTTGCCCCGCACCTTGCCATTGATTTGCACAATCAGCTCTACCGAATCTTGGACTAAAGCAGCTTGATCCACCTCTGGCCAACTCACATCCACCACGGCATCGCTATGCCCCAGAGCATGCCACAGCTCATGACTAATATGCGGGGTAATCGGTGCTAGCATTAACGTAATGAACTCGAGGGCTTCTTGCACAACTGCACGACCTGCGGCGGATGAATCATTGAATCGACTGATTTCATTGATCAACTCCATATTAGCCGCTACCGCCGTATTAAAGATTTGGCGACGCCCCATATCATCCGTCACTTTTTGCAAAGCCAAATGCGTTTTGCGCCGTAATGTACTTTGCTCAGTGCTTAAATTCGCATGATTTAAAATGGCTGTATCTGCCGAACCTGCTGATACATGGTCAAACACTTGCCGCCATAGACGCCGTAAAAAGCGTTGTGCGCCTTCCACACCCGTATCCGACCACTCCATACTTTGATCAGGCGGTGCTGCAAACATAGAGAATAAGCGCAAGGTATCTGCACCGTATTTCTCAATCATTTCTTGGGGATCAACGCCATTATTTTTAGATTTGGACATTTTACTCATGCCGCCATGAGTTACAGGTTGCCCATCAGTATTGAGTACTGCTTGTAAAATTCGACCTTTGTCGTCACGCTCAACCGTGACATGGGCAGGTGAAAACCATGTTTGTCCTCCTTCATTGCCCTCACGATAGAAGGTATCGGCTAAAACCATGCCTTGAGTTAATAAGTGAGTGAAAGGCTCATCCGACTCAACTAGGCCACTGTCACGCATGAGTTTATGGAAGAATCGTGCATACAATAAATGTAATATCGCGTGTTCAATCCCACCAATATACTGATTAACAGGCAACCAATAGTTAGCGCGCTCATCTAACATGGCTTGATCATTATCGGGGCAGGTATACCGTGCAAAATACCATGAAGACTCAAAAAAGGTATCAAACGTATCCGTCTCACGAGTCGCGGGTTTGCCACACTGAGGACAGGTAGTTTCATAAAACTCGGGCATACGCTTAATCGGCGAACCACCTGTTTCGTCAAACACTACATTTTCAGGCAGTACTACAGGCAAATCTTTTTCAGGAACAGGTACTGCACCGCAATCGTCGCAATAAATGATCGGGATAGGACAACCCCAATAGCGTTGCCGTGAAACACCCCAATCACGTAGGCGGTAATTAATCTGCCGCCGCCCCCAATGCAACTCTGCCAAAATGTTCGCAATTTTATCAAAAGCATCTTCCGAGCTTAAACCATTAAACTCACCTGAATTAATTAACACCCCTTTGGTAGTGTAAGCCCCCATGGATACATCAACATCAGAGCCATCACTGGGTGCAATCACTTGTTTAATCGGTAGACCGTATTTGGTTGCAAACTCCCAATCACGCTCATCATGCCCCGGTACCGCCATCACAGCGCCAGAGCCATACGACATTAACACAAAGTTGGCGACCCAAATCGGTATGCGATCTCCGGTTAAAGGGTGAATAGCTTCATACCCTGTTGCCATGCCCCGCTTTTCCATCGTTGCCATATCAGCTTCAGCTACTTTGGCTTGCTTACAGGAATCGATAAAAGCGGTTAACTCCGCATCATGTTGAGCAGCACGAAGTGCTAGAGGATGTTGTGGCGCTACCGCAACATAGGCGACCCCCATCAAGGTATCAGGGCGAGTCGTAAACACCGTTAAGCGCTCATCAGAGCCTCGAATACCAAACTCTAACTCTAAACCTTCCGAACGCCCTATCCAGTTTTCCTGCATAGTACGCACTTGCTGAGGCCAACCGGGCATATTTTTGAGTTCTTCTAGTAACTCATCCGCATAAGCCGTAATGCGTAAGAACCATTGATCAATCTCGCGCTGCTCAATCAAAGCACCAGAACGCCAACCGCGTCCATCGATCACTTGCTCATTGGCTAAAACCGTTTGATCCACTGGGTCCCAATTCACCGTAGATTTTTTACGATAGACCAAGCCTTTTTCATAAAGCTGAGTAAAAAACCATTGCTCCCAGCGATAGTACTGCGGCGTACAGGTGGCAAGTTCACGTGACCAATCAATACCTAAACCCATCGATTTAAGTTGACCACGCATATAGTTAATATTTTTATAAGTCCACTCCGCAGGCGGTACGTTGTTTTTGATTGCCGCATTTTCAGCAGGTAAACCAAACGCATCCCAGCCCATAGGCTGTAGGACATTTTTACCCTGCATACGTTGAAAACGCGCGATAACATCGCCTATGGTGTAGTTACGCACATGCCCCATGTGTAACACGCCGCTGGGGTAAGGAAACATCGACAGGCAATAGAATTTTTCTTTATTGGGGTCTTCGGTGACCTTAAAAGTTTCCTGCTTGTCCCAGTATTCTTGTACTGCGGGCTCCAGCGTTTTGTGGTTGTATTGTTCCTGCATGGTTGTCATGAGTTTGCAATGTGAGTTGTAAAACCTGAAGGATATAAACTTTGTGGTATTTATGCCAGCATCCTACCTGTTATCCGCCACAAATCGCTGTCCTACCTTATCAAAGTACTCCCTAACTCATCACCACCAACTCAGTTTTATGGCTAAAACAAGAAATACCGTTGAGCAAGTGGTAATTCTGTCGCTGGCTCGCATACTAGTAGTTGCCCATCCGCTTTGACTTGATACGTTTGTGAATCCACCTCAATCACAGGTTGGTAGTCATTATGAATCATGCTGGCTTTACTGATATTGCGACAATTTTTTACCACCCCAATCAAACTACTCAACCCTAATTGCGTATGCACACCTGCATTAAACGCGGCTTGTGAAATAAAGGTCATGGTCGTGGCTTGACAAGCTTTGCCATAGGCGCCAAACATAGGGCGATAATGCACAGGCTGAGGCGTGGGAATCGAGGCATTAGGGTCACCCATTGGAGCCGCTATAATCATTCCGCCTTTAATAATTAAGCTGGGTTTTGCACCAAAAAAGGCCGGTTTCCACAGTACTAAGTCTGCTAATTTCCCTTTCTCAACTGAGCCCACTTCATGACTAATGCCATGCGTAATCGCAGGATTAATGGTGTACTTAGCAATATAACGCTTAGCTCTAAAGTTATCATTTGTCACTGTAGCAGAGCAGTACGGGTCTAGTAATTGCCCGCGTTGTACTTTCATTTTATGAGCCGTTTGCCAAGTACGAGTAATGACTTCACCTACCCGTCCCATCGCTTGCGAGTCGGAGGAAATCATTGAGAATGCCCCCAAATCATGCAATATGTCCTCTGCTGCAATCGTTTCGCGGCGAATACGACTTTCGGCAAATGCCACATCCTCTGCAATCGCAGGCGACAAATGATGACAAACCATCAGCATATCTAAATGCTCGTCGACAGTATTAATCGTATAAGGTCGAGTGGGATTAGTAGAGGACGGTAAAATATTGGATAAACCTGCCGCTTTAATAATATCTGGTGCATGTCCACCGCCAGCGCCTTCGGTGTGGTAAGTATGAATCACCCGTCCTTTAATCGCCGCAAAGGTATCCTCCACAAAGCCTGATTCGTTTAAGGTATCGGTATGAATAGCTACCTGCACATCCATCTGATCTGCCACACTTAAACAGCAATCAATGGCGGCAGGAGTGGTGCCCCAATCTTCATGTAGCTTTAAACCAATCGCTCCTGCAGCTACTTGCTCGCGCAGTGCTTCGGGTAAACTCGTATTGCCCTTACCTAAAAAGCCTAAATTCATCGGCAGACTATCCGCCGCTTCTAGCATACGGCGTAAATTCCAAATACCTGACGTACAAGTCGTTGCATTCGTACCTGTAGCAGGGCCTGTACCCCCTCCAATCATTGTGGTAACACCTGACATCAAGGCTTCTTCGATTTGTTGGGGGCAAATAAAGTGAATGTGCGAGTCAACCCCGCCCGCCGTCAGAATATGCCCCTCACCTGCAATGACCTCTGTCCCTGCTCCCACTACAATAGTAACGCCTGCTTGTGTATCGGGATTACCTGCCTTACCAACCCCCGCGATCCGACCGTGTTTAATGCCTACATCCGCTTTGACAATCCCCCAATGATCTAAAATCAGCGCATTGGTAATAACAACATCAACCACCTCAGCATCGGGTAATTGGCACTGCCCCATTCCATCACGAATAACTTTGCCACCCCCAAACTTAACCTCATCACCATACACCGTGTGATCATGTTCAACTTCAATCAATAAAGCGGTATCGCCTAAGCGCACCTTATCACCCGTCGTGGGGCCATACATTTCGGCATAAGCTTGTCGGCTGATTTTAGTCATAATCCAAAGTACTCCTAACCCTATAAAGGCCCCATAATTTTGCCTTGAAAACCATACACTTCACGCTTACCAGCATAAGCCACCAACTCCACTTCACGAGTTTGCCCCGGCTCAAAACGCACGGCCGTACCCGCTGGAATATTCAAACGCATCCCGCGCGATTTTTCACGCTCAAACTGCAAGGCATTATTAGTTTCAAAAAAATGATAGTGCGAACCCACTTGAATTGGACGATCACCCGTATTCGCTACTAGTACTTTGACCGTATCACGCCCGATATTTAGCTCAATCTCGCCAGCAGCAGCAATTACTTCTCCCGGAATCATAAAGTACTCCTCAAATAATCGGATCGTGAACAGTGACTAGCTTCGTACCGTCGGGAAAAGTTGCCTCGACTTGCACCTCCGTAATCATTTCTGGAATACCCTCCATGACCTCAGACCGTGACAGTAGTGTGCGCCCATAATTCATCAACTCGGCTACCGTTTTACCATCACGCGCCCCTTCTAAAATGGCACAACTAATCAAAGCAATCGATTCAGGGTAATTTAATTTGAGACCACGGGCTTTGCGTCGCTCTGCTAAAAGTCCCGCGGTGAATAACAATAATTTATCTTTTTCACGAGGGGTTAGTTCCATTTCGTGCTCCAATAAGATTTTAATTATTGTAAGGAGCAAATTCAGTGCCAAATCTAAAGGAAAGCCGTACCTATTATCATTAAAATAATACCCTTAAACCTAAATTATCTAGAGACAGAAATACCACATCGAGTACTTTCGGATAGTTTAGTAATCATTACTAAAATCTAAGCATTTAGAGATTTATTAATCTCGTATTTTAATATAATAACATTTAGGGGTAATGCAAAATTTTCATTAACTTATTGATTAATATAAAAAAATACAATCACTTTTTTTAAAAAGCTTCACTATTCTTATGCATGTGGAAATATGATTTTCCCAACAGCAAAGGACTAGCACAATGAATAAATTATTATTAGCTATTAGTGGTGGTTTAGCGACATTTACCGTCCAGCAAACCGTTTACGCAGGGCCATTAGCACCTGTAG
Organism: Pseudomonadota bacterium; assembly: GCA_039797965.1. GTDB lineage: Bacteria > Pseudomonadota > Gammaproteobacteria > Thiotrichales > Thiotrichaceae > Thiofilum. The sequence continues at coordinate 810 of JBDKGX010000108.1, read as the reverse complement.
TGCACAAAGGGAATACATTGCGTGCACAAGCATGGTGCTTAAATCAACAAGCCAGTGCATTAGAACAAAAAGTCGCAATCGGCAAACAAGTATTTGGGCTTAATCCAGTAGGTCTGAGCCTTCAAGCACGTGATTTACGCCGTCAAGCTAAGCAATTAGCCAAAAAATCTAACAAAGTCGCCTTGATGGCCTTTGATAGTGGTTATATCCGTCCAGGGTATTCGGTGTTTCGCTAAGCACAAGAGGACACAATAATGATTAAATTATTTAAACCAATCGTTGCTGCGGGTTTAATGGGCGCAGGCTTATTAAGTACTCAAGCACATGCAACTTACGCTACGTTTGTTACTTCTAGCGAGGGGTGCTCATCCCCTTGTATGGTACAACCTGCTAAGTACTCACGAGTCGTAACCACTACCGTGATTACGAGCACCGTAGTTTCTCGTCCACGAGCCACTAAAGTGGCAATGGGAGGCAGTACTTACTGCCCGCCTGCAAAACGTTATCGTCATATTTCAGGGGGTCATCAACCTCGTGATGGACGTGCTTACTACCGTGAACCTAGCTTCATTTGGTAAGCAGACCTTGGTTAGCGTTGATGAGATGAGTGCTCATCAACGCCTTACCTGAACAAACCCACCTGTATAAATTTCAATCAAATCAACTGTTTCAACGTCATGAAGCAGAATTCTCTGACCTACCATTGATTATTTATAAATTTTATCTAATAATAAATTTAAATAATAAAAAGATAAAGCTTGCTTTTATAAAAACGATTCTTACAGTTTTATCTATTACAAATTAGTTTCA
>JBDKGX010000107.1:0-8227 GCA_039797965.1 Pseudomonadota bacterium | reverse complement strand
CTATCTTGACCGCCCTGATGTGATGACGGTATTTACAACCCGTTTAGAGGCGGATCAACAGCAATATCCTGTACTGTTATCTAACGGTAATTTAATCGAGCAAGGTCAAGCCGATAATGGTCGGCATTTTGCCGTGTGGCATGACCCGTTTAGAAAACCCTCTTATTTGTTTGCATTAGTAGCGGGCAATTTGCAGCACGTGAAAGATACCTTCACGACGAGCTCTGGGCGCAATGTCGATCTCTATATTTACACCGAAGCACACAATATTGATAAATGCGGTCATGCGATGGCTTCCCTCAAGCGTGCGATGCGGTGGGACGAGGAGCGGTTTGGGCTGGAGTATGATCTTGATATTTATATGATTGTGGCGGTAGATGATTTTAATATGGGGGCGATGGAAAATAAGGGCTTAAATGTTTTTAATTCCCAGCTCGTATTTGCCAGTCCCGAAACGGCGACTGATGTGGATTATCTCGATATTGAAGCGGTAATTGGTCATGAGTACTTTCATAACTGGACAGGTAATCGGGTGACTTGCCGTGATTGGTTTCAGTTGTCCTTAAAAGAAGGTTTGACGGTATTCCGTGATCAGGAGTTTACGTCGGATTTACATTCGCGTCCGGTTAAGCGTATTGAGGATGTACGGACTTTACGGACTTTCCAATTTACCGAAGATGCGAGCCCCATGGCGCATCCGATTCGTCCGGCGTCGTATATGGAAATTAATAACTTCTACACCATGACCGTGTACGAAAAGGGCGCGGAAGTGGTGCGCATGTACTTGACGCTATTAGGGCGTGACGGTTTTCGTAAGGGCATGGATTTATATTTCAAACGCCATGATGGTCAAGCGGTGACGACTGAGGACTTTTTGGCAGCCATGACCGATGCGAATGGAGTAGATTTAGCTCAATTCCAGCGCTGGTATGATCAAGCAGGTACCCCCGAAGTTCACGCCAGTATGCACTACGATGAGGTGGCAAAAACCTGCACCTTAACCTTTAAACAATCTTGCCCACCGACCCCCGAAGCCTCGATCAAACAGCCCTATCTGATTCCAATGGAAGTAGGTTTATTGGATAGAGAAGGCAAGGATTTACCCTTGCAATTACAAGGCGAAAGTACTCCCGTTTCTACTACACGAGTCCTTCATTTTACTGAGACGGAACAGTCCTTTACCTTTGTAAACATTGCCGAAAAGCCTTTGCCGTCGTTGCTACGTAATTTCTCGGCTCCGGTGAAATTGTCTTATCCCTATAGTGGCGAAGAGCTAGCGTTTTTAATGCAGCATGATAGTGATGCCTTTAATCGTTGGGATGCAGGGCAACGTTTGGCGATGCAAACCTTTAAAGAGTTGTTGGAGGCTAAATCGAATAGCGAGCCGTTTGGTTTAGAGCATTATTTTGTGCATGCTTTCCAAGTACTCCTGACGGATCCGAGTTTGGAGGATGCGTTTAAAGCCGAAGCATTAGCCTTACCTTCTGAAACTGATATCGCCGATGCGGTGCGCCCCAGTGACCCGCAAGCGATTCACGACGTTCGTGAGTTTGTGATCACTCATTTAGCTAAAGCGTTACGACTGGATTTGGAGCAAATTTATAGCGAGCGTAATAGTTTGACTCGCTACGAGATTGACAGTCAAAGTGTGGGGCGGCGCAGTCTGAAAAATATTGCCTTGAGCTATTTAGGACGTATTCAGGATGAAGGTATTGTTGAGCAGGTGGCGGAACAATATCGTCATGCTAACAATATGACCGATACGCTGGCGGCGTTAGGGGTGCTGAATAATATTGAGGGTGATGAGCGTGAGCGGGCTCTGGCTGATTTTTATGATCGCTGGCAGTCGAATACTTTAGTACTAGATAAGTGGTTTGCGTTACAAGCCACCTCGTCTTTACCGAATACGTTAGAGCGGGTTAAAGCCTTGTTGAATCATGAAAAATTCGATATTCGTAACCCCAATAAAGTGCGAGCTTTGATTGGTGCGTTTGCGATGCGCAATCCGTTACATTTCCATAGTCTTGATGGGGAAGGCTATGTGTTTTTAGCGAATCGAGTACTTGAGTTAAATACCTTTAATCCTCAAATAGCGTCACGGATGGTACGCCCTTTGATGAATTGGCGGCATTATGAGCCCATTCGCTCAGGGTTAATGAAAGCGCAATTAGAGCGTATTCAAAGTACGCCTAATTTATCCAGTGATGTGAATGAGATTGTGACTAAAAGTTTAGTGTAGGTTTGCGAGTGGGGCAAAGCATAGGAATAAACCATGCTTTGTCCTGCTGTTTTAGTGTCACCGTATAGGGGAGTTTTACGGTTTAAAGCCATATGTGATGGGCGAGGCTGGGAGTAAATTGGGCGGAGTCACGTGGGGGTGTCACCGCGTCCGTCGTCAAGATGTTCGTTATGCATTTTTAAAAAAAAGTGTCGACTTCAATTTCTCTTGAAAGAAAGTCAGTTATACTTTGAAAGACTTCATGTGTAGATTTGCCACCTGATATGTGGTAGATAAGATGATCTATAGGAAATTTATAATGTAACGCACGCCTAGGATTAAAAAAACCTCCATTAATCCATTTCTGATTCCCCTCAGATGCTTGTAGACTTAAATATAATAATAATTGCCGTATATCATTGCTAGATAAATTTCTATTGACAGTCTTTATTTCATAAAGAGTATCATCTATGGCTAAATCTGCATAACAAATGCCCATAAACCCTGCTCCACGTATAGATGGGGAAAACTCTATGTTTTTTGCATTGATTAGCTTAAAAAACTTTTCGTACTGCTCTGCTAACTTGAATGATTCGCATATTTCATAATTATTAGGAATGTCTTTTTCTAAATTATAGTGAGGTAAAAATTTAATTGTCTCATTAATAACTGCTTCTATTATTTTTTTTGCTTTCAGATTTGCGACAGGTATTCCTGCATTATTTGCTTCTTTAGCAAGTTTAAATGACAACTCTGCAACTAGATCATGTTTTTCAATATTATGACCAATAGTTATTTTATTTAGTTTTTCGTTTCGAGTGTATTCTGATAAGTCATCCCTATATGCCTCATTAAATAATCGTACAAAGGTAGGCGTTAAAAGAGGAAGTGATTCTTCCCATAATGAATGAAATTGTGAAGCTACTATTTTCTCAGAAATCATACTGGAACCCTCTGATTTTTCTGAAACCTATCGGCAAACCAATCTCTTATAACAATCTCCATGGGATTCCAGCTATTTTTTGTATGATTTCTCCAGTGTTTTCCCTCATCGCCCAACACATAAGAGCTAATTATGAAAGATCGCTTTTCCCACTCGGTAAACCCCCCATAATGTTGTTTCATATCTGAAAGCCAATAATGACAGTCCCAATTAGCCATCACCAATATAATTAGTCTTTTTATTAGTGGTTTAGATGTTTTATCAAAAATTTCTACCAGAATTTCTTCTTTTCTTTGAGTTGGCTTTTTTGCAAGTGCTTGTATAAAGTAACAAATATTTAAGTCAATGCTTAAAAGATGAGAGTCTTTTTCATATAATAATATTAAAGATTCATCTATAAATTCTTTTCCTTTTTCCGGCATATCATCATAAATACCGCGAATTGCCCTCATTAGAGTGACAAAAACAGGGGATAGGACTAAAATGTTATTGTGTTCTAATAGGGTTCTTATGGCGCCATATTTTTTTTCTGAGTTATCTAATGCCTGAATAGCTTTAATTGCTTGTTTTGTCACAGTTGTATCTATCTGCGTTTTTGATACTTCTCTTCCCAATATTCCAAGAATATCTACTTCACTTATAGCAGATTTTAATGCTTCATAATCTTCATCTGCAGTATCAGAATATGGATCATATCTCAAAGAAATATTAAGAAGTTTTTGCTCTTCTGTTGCAATCGAAGTGTTTTCTGCAGTTGTATCCAACAAATTGTTTGTTTGTTTGAATTCTTGAGCAGTTAAAATTTTTGTTTTTTTCTTCTGAAGCGACAAACCTTCGTTATGGAGTTTTTCAGATAACAAAACTAATAATTTATATGCTTCTGATTTAGAATTACAAAATATACAATAATCATCTGCATAACGGCAAAATTTTATTCCTCTTCTGTCTAAATGCAAGTCTATAGAGTTTAGTGATAGCTCAGATAATATACGAGAAGCTGGACCACCGATAGGTAGACCATAAGATACATTTCCAGAAAATTTGAATAACAAATCCATAATTCTTTTTGGGGTTTCACCGACCTCTGGTAATCGCCTTAAAGCATTTTCAATTCTATGATGATATATTCTTGAGTAAAAATCAGCAATATCTGTAACTATAACATACTCATATTTGTTACTTAGTTCTATGCTTTTTTTTCGATAGCTACTCCAATTACTATCATCAAATAGCTTACTTTCTATTTCATTCCATTTATATCTATATGAAAAAACAGATTCTTTATTAGTTGACAATCTTATTGATTCAATCTTGTCAGCCAACGATATAACGAGAGCCAAATAATAAGCATTCCAAAAAGGTTCTATTTGCGTAGCCCATCTAAAACCTGAGTATCCAACTTGCGTCAGTGCCTCTAATGTGGTTGGTGGGTATTGAGCAAAAAATGATTCAAAACTACCATGAAGTTCTATTAGTAAATCTTTGCATTTTTTTTCTTGATCATGAAAAACATGATTTTCTATTGGAAACGGAAATACATCGGTATCCCCATGCTTTGCAATATTTTTAATGGCTTTTTCTATCGAAGATTCCATATATTTGGCTTTATCTTGAGTTATAGGTTGGCTTGAGTGGTATAACAGGTTATACGGAAAGAACTATACAGACTCTGCATATTGGAATTAGAGAGGTGAAATAACAGTTGGTACTCATAGGGATTTTCTGAGGCTGTTGGGGATTTGATCAAGATTATATAGCCGACCAACGGTATTGAAAAGTACTTTTAACCCAAAACACACGATCAGCACTTAAACCTTTGAGATAAGTGACTCAGTGGGACAAGGCAGGGGGGCTAAGCCATACTTGGCTCGTGCTTTGTCACAAATCTTATTAGGCTGACCGTCCTCCCATGAGGCAGTAAACTCTCGACAGGTTGAGGAGCGTTGTTCATAAATCTTACAGCTCGTGGCTTGTCCCACCACGCCCTCTAAGGCGATACAATGCGGTTGATTACAATTAGTGCCCCGCATGGCAACACGGGTAGGATTAATCGGCTCAGTTAATGCAACGGGGACAGTGCCGAACGGATTATCCGTTGTCTCACCCCAATAAAACGAGACTCGAAAACTCGCACAACAAGCCCCACAACTGAGGCATGGATTTTGCTCCAAAACAGTAGCCTTGCTTTTGAAAAATTTACTTAGGCATACCATTATGCCTAAGTTTAATTATTCTGCAATTTGAGCAAGTACTTATTGAAAATACTAGTAATTATAAAAAGAGTTTTCTGAATAACTAGAGATCAAACAGGCTTACCATCCTTCATCACGACGGTTAGGCGATTGAGGCTAACAATTCCATATTGACTAGTAAACGTCATTTCACCCCAATCATTTTGCTGTTGTACACCGCCGATTTGATGGTCTGCCGTATCAAATACCCATGACTCACCATTGCGAATGACTAAGAGACGATGAGCTTGTGGATAGTAGGCATAACGGGTTTCATTTTGAGAGCCGCTAGCACTGGGTTGTCCCCATTGAGGAGGAATGTAGTCAATGGTCGGAGTACTAGAATTCACCAGATCGTTATTATCCTCTGCGTGATGTGTCGTTTCTTTCACTTCTACGGCTAAAGGCTGTTGCTCATAGATAGTACTTAACTCATTAAACAAAGCAGTGACTCGGCTTTTTAAATTATTATTAAACATATCGCCGACCATAATCATGCCACCGCGCAGCCACTGTCCCATCCCACCGACTTCAGGATTGTTGAATTGAGCCATTGTTCCGTTACCGCGCACTAATGCCAAATAAAGCTCAGTAGTGGTTTGTTCACTAAAGCCTTGGTTTTTAGCGACCTCTTTTAAGTTAGCCTTTACTTCTGGGGTTAGTGATGACGTGAGCATAATATTATTCCTATCTTTTATGTGACAAATTGCCACTATAAACATAGCATAGATCGTGCCATTTGCTTTGAAACCCTAATTTTGTCATTTATTTTTAATAATGTTAGTGCAAAGGTCGATTTAAACTAAAGATTGTTTAATAAAAGCTTCTAATTCTAAAGGAGCGCGGGCATAACCTAATATTTCTATTTCGTATAAATAGCGCTCCAAAAAACGTTTTTGTCCCAAACGTTCAATTTGGCTCACATGTACAAGTTCATGATTTAATGTGGTTTGATCCGCATGGCTTTTCAGCAAAATTGCATAACCCATGGTTCTACCTTCCTCATGGTCACTCCCTAAACCAAATTCTTTTGCCGCTTGAGCAATGAGAGGATGATTAGGTACTGGAAAAGTATCCGTTACGATAACGCGCACTTTTTCAGGCTGCTTAACGCCCAATTTGTGAGCATTAACGAGTTCAGTAGGCGTTAGGGGGTGCCCTCGTGGGAGTAAACTCTGTTCGGTGCTGTCGTACCATGCAAGTGTGATAGGTAAAAACGAGGCTACTTTTGCTTTGACCTCAATGGATGGCGTAGCCAAACGCTCAAGCTCAGCGGACGAGGGGGGAAACACTAGTAAGTGCCCTCCCGCCATCAAAAACGCGGGGTTATGTGCCATCATGAGGTGTGTATCCTAACTTAAAAGAATACTAAAGTTAGCACAGCGCATGAGCGCTAAACCTTAATTTTAGTGATTACGCTTTAACACTTTGTGGATGACGAATAATATTTTGGGGGTCTAATTGTTGTTTGATTTTTTGTAATCGTGAATAAGAGCTTCCATAGTAAGCCTGCTCCCAATGACTTAAACCAATATCAGGGTAATTACGATAATGGGCTTTAATACCGGTAGCGGTTAAACGCTGTTGTACCGTATTAACAATAGCTTCAGCTTTAGGGGTATCTTTTGCAACATTATAGTAAACTTGAAACTCTCCTAAAAACGGATAAGCTCGATGAGGGTAAGCGGCTGTTTCTGCTTTACCGGTTTTATTAATAGCACCCCCTAATGTGTTAATTTGTAATAGGGATTGTTTGAGTGGGGCATTCATCATCGTCTTAAAAATATCAGGTAAGGCTGCTTCAATATCTTTAAAGCTATTATAGTAACCCGCAGAAACGTTTTTAAAATACATAGGATCAACACCCCCGCGAAAACGTTTAATACCCGCCAAAAAGCTATCTTTACGTACAGGCGTTATTTCACTGGCATTTTTTTTGAGTTCTTTAATAATAGTTTGTAAAGTACTGGCTGGCGTTTTTGCAAAATCGGTGAGTACTATAGTTAAATGATTGCGACTCAGTACCCATGAGGAATAAGCTGTAGTAGGTAAATCCTTCATAAGGCTAAACCAGCGTTTTGCTAAAAGGGTGACTTGTTCTAAAGTTAGATTGCGATATTTAAAACGATAGCTATTAAATAATTCGGGGGCAGGGTGCGTATTAAAAGTCAACTCAGTGACAATGCCAAAGTTGCCATTATTACCCCCTCGACAAGCCCATAGTAATTCAGGATTAGTATTCGAGTCGTGAAGATTACCTTGACCATCTACCAGTTTTACGCGCTGTAAACTATCACAAGTTAAGCCATATTCACGCGAAAAAAATCCATAACCGCCCCCTAGTACTAATCCCGCCACTCCTACTCCTGCACAAGAGCCTGCCGGAATTAGGCGCTGATACTGCCCTAAGTACTCATAGACTTTACCGAGCTTTGCACCCGGTTGAATGATGAGGTTTTTAGTATGGGCTTGATAGCGCAGGGTATTCATGAGAGACATATCGACTAATAGTCCCCCTTCATTTAAGGAAAATCCCTCAAAACTATGCCCCCCCACTTTTGACCGTGACGGCTAGTTTAGCTTGATTAGCATAATGAATGGCTTCTTGAACCCCTTGAGTATCATGACACACCGCGATCAAGCGAGGCATTAAAGTGATACGCTTATTAAAAATTTGTCGGTGCTGTAAATAAAGTTTGTCATCGCGAGTGAGGAAGGTGACATGATCAGACGATTTAGGCGCAATGCGGGTAGTTTCTGCTTCACTTGTTTGATAAATAGCGGGCAATGCTAATAAACCCAGCAATTGTTTGAGGGCATGGCGGCGATTAGTGA
>JBDKGX010000106.1:0-8504 GCA_039797965.1 Pseudomonadota bacterium | reverse complement strand
AATAGTAGAGCAAAAGCTACCCTTTGCTAGAAAAGTGGGGGATAACTTCTGCATTTTAGATCGTGGACGCCAAGTTGCCCAAGGTGAGATGAGTACTTTAAATGATGAATTGATTCAAAAATATTTAACGGTATGATTTTTTTGATTCAATCAAGTACTGCTTTATCTGAGTACTTGATTGAATCATACCTGTCTTCAGCCATTACTAAAAACTAACTAGGTAATACTACTTTTAGTGCATTACTAGCATAATGATAATTTAGGGGAGTTGTTAGCAAACTAATTTCACCGTCTAATGCTACATAGATTCCACGCTTAGTATGGTAATTATCAATTTCGATTTCCTCGACCATAAAACTATCTATTTTTCGGGCTTTTTTTAAGGGGTCTACACCCCGAATAAGTGCGTGAAACACTAAACGTATTGCCTCCCAACGACTTTCCGTATGAATAATAATAATATGTAAACCCTGTTCACCTTCTTCAATTTTTTGCCCTAAAGCAGGAAAACTTAACTCACGCTCTTTCACACCGATAAATGCTAAGGGCGATTTAATTCGCTCACCCTCAAAAAACAATCTTGAGCTTCTTAATCGAATTAAGCGTCTAATCGCTGCTAAAATACTGGCAGGCACATACCCCATATAGCGCTCTAAATGGTCACGGGTTCTCACAAAACGAACATAATTACCGACCGAACTAGTATTCAAAAACAAGCGATTATTCACATAACCTACATCAACATAATCCGTACGTTGACTATGTAAAGCTATATCAAGTGCCTGATGAATATCTAAAGGCAAACCTAAATGCTGGGCAAAATGATTTAAAGTCCCCCCCGGCAGTACCGCTAAGGCTGTTTGAGTGCGAGCCACCTGATTAGCCGCTAAAGCTAAAGTGCCATCACCGCCACACACTATAACGCGATCACATCCGGCTTCTATTTCAGCGTGGATCAGTTTGGGCAAAGTACTCGGTTTAATGAGTTGAATAGCAACTTCACGGTGTTGCTCTAGTACTTTCATAATCCGCTCAGCACTACCTGATTTGGGATTAATAAATACGGGTACTTTTTGAATAGCGGGGATAATATCGAGGTTTTTTGTTAATGGATTACTCATATCTTTTATATTTTAATCCTTTATTAACTGCCAATTATTATGAGTATAATTAAAAAATTGTTGGGCTACTTTAATAAAATGTGGCGCTTGCCAATCCATAAAATCGATCATTAATTGTTCGCGATTACCGCGAATCACATTAAAACTGTTGGGGTGATTTGCTAATAAGCGATTAGAAAAGGTCGTGCCGGCATGACAAATAATCACTCCTTGTAAAATATTGGTATAAGCCATATGCACATGACCACTTAATACCAGATCAACGCCTGCTTGATGAAACGCATTAATAGCCTCATCGCGGTTTTCGACCACATCTCGATACTCTGCTATTTCAGGCAACCAAAAAGGGTGATGAGCAACGACTATACGTAATTTATTTTGAGCCAGTGGCTTTAAAGTCTGGCTCACAAAATCAATTTGCTGAGTACTAATCTGCCCTCGCGACCAATCAAAATACCAACCCGCTGCTCGCGCCGTATTCACTCCTAACACGATATACTGATCAGTTTGTAATACAGGCTCTAAATTAGGCGTGACATATTGTTGCCATTTTTGCCACGGATGAAAAAAGCGCTCTGGTAAATTAGTCGCTGATAAATCGTGATTACCCGGAATAATAAAATAAGGAAAAGGTAATTTTTGCAAAAAGCGTTTAGCGGCTTCATATTCTTCAGTGGTGGCACGTTGAGTTAAATCACCACTAATAATCACTAATTCAGGTTGAATCATTTGCAATGATTGTAATAAGCCCTCGATTACCTCAGGGACTTCACGACCGAAATGTAAATCAGAAATATGTGCAATAGTGGTCATCGCAACTACTTACCAAGCCAATAATCTGGGTAAGTATAGCGGGATTTATAATGCAATAGCTGTTTTAAGCAGTCATTAGGAGGTTATTGCGTAATGCCATTAAGCTTTGGAGTTGTTGCCCTTGATCATTAAAATTGTTGGGATTCAACCATGCTTCAAAAGCTTGCTTATTAATAGCCCACTCACTGTCTAGTAAGGAATACCATGCCGTATCTCGGTTATAACCTTTGACAATTGCTGCTTGGCGAAAAATGCCTTCAAAGCTAAAACCTAACCGTACCGCAGCTTGGCGTGAGGGTTCATTGAGGGCATTACACTTCCATTCATAACGACGATAGCCCAATTCAAAACAGTACTTCATCAGTAAGTACATCGCTTCGGTAGCAGCACGGGTTCGTTGCAATAGGGGGGAATAGTAAATATGTCCCACCTCAATCACCCCATTAGCTGCATCAATGCGCATTAGACTAGCCACGCCCACCGCTTGTTGAGTATGAGCATCAATGATGGCAAAAAAGTAAGGATCCTCTAAAGTACTCATATGTTTAACCCAGTTAGAGTAATCCTCTAAGTGGGTAAAGGGACCATACGGCAAATAAGTCCAATCATGCCCATCTGTCGCAGTTTGTTGCGCTGCCCACAAGTCAGCTACATGTTTAACTGGATTCAGACGCTCTAAACGGCAATATTGCCCCTCTAGTACTACAGTACTGGGGCGTAAACACGGTTGCCAATCCAGTACCGGAATACCCAGTACTTGTCCCCACTTATTAGCTTTAGATGCACTCATACAGTCGATCGCTCTAGTTTAAAGGTACTATCAATAGCCGCTTGCATAATTGCTTTTTCCATCAAAGATAATTTCACAGTGTCCAAATGCAAGCTATTAAACTGCCACAAATAACGGCAAAACATGCTGGCTGATAGATAATTGCCAATAGCCGAGGGGTGATGACCGTCTTTTTGATAGCATTTATCTGCTAATTGTGGGGCTTTTAGACGAACTTGCGCCCATGCTTCACCCACTGGCACAAGTTCGGTGTGATTCAACCGTGCCATTTCACGATAAGCTCGCGCCAAATGATCTTGCATCGCCCAATAGTCAGGACTGACTTTTAAATGTTGCCGATCACCACGCCGCGCTCCCCATGTCATAAATAACACAGGGACAGCATTAGCATCGCGAATTAACTGGCAAAAATCGCCCACCACCTTGACAAAGCCTTGATACGGTAATTGACCTTGTAAGGTAGGCGTTTGGCTTTGCTCTTGTAAAACAACATAATCCCAGTGACCCTGAGCAATTTTTTGTTTTAAGTCATCATGTTGCCAATGCCAAGTCAGATTTTTACCGCCCTTGGTAACAAACTCGATTAAGGTTGAGTACTGCAAGGACGGTGGTACTAAATGTACCAGAGCCGACCGCAACCCTTCTGTATAGCTGTTACCAATAAATAGCACGCGTCGCGCTAAACGTTCCCCCATAAAGCCCCCTTTAGTCGGGAATTACATTTTGGAAGGTTTGTTCTAAGTAGTGATACACCGCAAATAAGCCCATGGCCTCGCCCCCTACCGGACGCCCCGGACGTGAACGTAGGTTCCATGCCATCATGTCGATATGTAACCACGGTGTACTTTCAGGCACAAACTCATTCAAAAACAAGGCGGCAGTAATTGCACCACCATAACTATCCCCACTATTTTTTAAATCCGCAAAGGCAGTTTTGAGTTGATGTAGATAGGGTTTGTGTAGCGGCAAATTCCACATTAACTCATCGACTTCATCGCAAGCTAATTGCACTTGTTGTGTCAATACTCGGCTATTACTGAAAAATACGGGGATTTCAATGCCTAAGGCTACGCGTGCCGCCCCCGTTAAAGTTGCAAAATCAACGACTAGCGCAGGTGAATGCTCGGCCGCTGCTGTGAGAGCATCGCATAAAACTAAACGACCTTCGGCATCTGTATTGTCGACTTCAACCGTTTTACCCGTACGGGTATTAATTACGTCTCCGGGGCGGAATGCCTCACCACTAATCGCATTATCCACCGCAGGCACTAGTACTCGTAAACGGATCGGCAAGTTCATTTGCATAATCAGTTGAGCCAGTGCAATTACGTGAGCCGCGCCCCCCATATCTTTTTTCATCAGACGCATAGCAGAGGATGGCTTCATATCTAAGCCGCCTGTATCAAAGCATACTCCTTTGCCCACCAGTACCACTTCTGGGTTTTTCTTATCACCCCAATTAAGCTCTAATACTCGTGGTTTATGACCGCTACCTTTGCCAACTTCATACACCGCAGGATAGCCATGCTCAATCAGGTCATCACCGACTAATTGCTGGAAGGACGCATCAAACTCATCAGCTAATTGATGCATATGCACGGCTAAATGCTGTGGCATCATGTGATTAGCGGGCATATTAATTAAATCACGAACACTGGTCACTGCACTGACAAACGCCACCACACGCTCATAATGAGCGGGTAAATAGAGCTTACGCTGGGTTTGTGTTTCGGCTTTCTTAGTGAGAGAAAATTGATACTGCCCCAACCCCCAACCAATGGCTGCTAACATTTGATCATGTTCGCTCCAGTTGACCTCTAGATGGTAATGTCCCTCTGGTAATAAGATAGGTAAACCTGCAATCGACCACAACGCTGTTTCATTGGGGTCATACCCCACTAAGGCAGTACCTAACTTGCCAGATAAGGCGGGAATAATACAAATCTCGCCCGCTTTGCCTGTAAATTTATTCAAATCTAACCAGTTATGTACAAACCCCGGTAAATGCGACCGTACCTCCGCTAAGGTGTCGACGGTCACGGGCAAAATAGGGGTGGAATTCTCAACTTTTTCGAGAGTAAACATGGCGTCCTCAATAGTTTTATATCGTGTGCTAGTCAATGGGTCTGCTTAATCGACAGCTTGACCGATTATTATTGACTTCACTGCACCCGAACTTCATTCTGTTGCAAAAAATGCCCAATCATACGTCGAGCGTCGATAAAGCGCCATTCTTACATGCAACTAGATACGTTATATACCGTTAATACCCCCGAAGGTATTGCATTAAAGCTTACCCCAGCGGGATTTGTACCACGCTTTTTAGCGTGGCTAGTCGACTTACTCATTCGTGGTGGAATCGGTATGGTCGCCATTTCTTTGCTAGGGCTATTAGGTTATTTAGGCTCAGGTATTATTTTAATTTTTCTTTTTCTACTGGAGTGGTGGTATCCCGTCTGGTTTGAGTGGCGTCACAATGGTCAAACCCCCGGCAAACGCTTCTTTGATCTGTATGCCGTACAACGCGATGGTAGCCCCTTAACCTTTTCTAGTGCCATGCTACGCAACTTAATACGTTTCGTGGATTTCATGCCATTTTTTTATGGGTTTGGCGTAGTTAGCGTACTATTTACCCCACATTTTCAACGACTAGGCGACTTAGCAGCCGATACTTTAGTCATTTATAAACCACGACTCAGTACTAAACGCCCCTTGCCTGCCGTGGAGCCGCTACCGCTCCCTCACCCCTTATTGATCACAGAACAACAAACCTTACTACAATTTGCAGAACGCTCTGCTACCTTAACTCGCGCACGAGTGGATGAATTAGCCAATATTACCGCGAGTACTTTAACGCAAGGGCAACCTGCTAGTTTAACGCTACAACGCTATGCTGTATGGATTGCAGGGCAACATATTTTAGCACCACAACAAGGTCAATCCTCATGAAACAAATACCATTCATTGAGCATTACGAGTCGATCTGGGTGCAATTACAAACGTGGCTAGATTATCTGGCGCTCCCTGCTCGTAAGCGCAAACATCAAACACCCCCGTCTGGGCAATTTGCTGATCTGTATCGCCAAACTTGTCACCATTTAGCGTTAGCACAAACCCGTCACTACAGTCCGGCGTTATTAGAGCGTCTCAATCATTTAGTCGTCAGTGGACACCAGCAACTTTATCGGGAACGTGAACCCATTTGGGCACGCCTTTGGAATTTTCTAGTGTTGGAGTTTCCGGCTCAAGTACGAGCGCAATCGCGACTAGTCCTACTCTCAGCAGTCGTGTTTTATGGCAGTATGGGGTTATTTATTTTCCTAACTCAATGGCAACCGGACTTGGTGTATTCGGTACTAGAACCAGATCAAGTCGCCATGATGGAAGTCATGTACGATCCTGCTTTACATGACCGTCTAGGGCGGGAGCGCGAGGCGGATAGCGATTTTTATATGTTTGGTCACTACATTCGTAATAATACCAGCATAGGCTTTCAAGCATTTACGAGCGGGCTGCTATTAGGCGTGGGGACTTTATTTATATTACTTTTCAATGGCATAGTACTGGGTTCAGTTGCAGGGCACCTTACTTATATTGGCTACAATGACACCTTTTGGGGCTTTGTAGCGGGGCATAGTGCTTTTGAATTAACGGCAATTTTATTATCAGGGGCAGCCGGTTTTAAACTGACTCAAGCCCTCCTCTTCCCCCAACGCAAAACCCGCCTGTATGCTCTACGGGATAATGGTCGAATAGCCGTACAACTCATGTATGGAGCTGCACTTTTATTCTTAATGGCTGCGTTTGTTGAAGCTTTTTGGTCTTCTCAAGCGGCGATGCCCTTGAGTATTAAATACACGGTAGGGGCAGTACTTTGGCTATTAGTGATAGGATGGTTATGGGGAGCGGGTCGCCACCATACGCCTAAACAGGTGGATGTATGATCCCACAATTAGCCATTACCTTACGCGAGCGCAGCCCCTTTGAAGCCTTGGACTTAGGAATACGTTTAACTCAAACAGCAGGCATAATCTGGCGAGGGTGGTTACTGTTTTTGGTAATGATTAGCCTACTCTTATGGGCATTGTTGCCTTCGGCTGAGCTTTGGATAGGTATGCTGGTAGTCTGGTGGCTAAAACCTTTTTATGACCGCTTTTTATTGCAAGGTTTCAGTCAAGTTGTTGCAGAACAGCCCCTAACACTCACACAATGGTTTAATAGCTTATCTAAAGTACTCCTACATAGCCCTTTATGGGCAGCACTTACGCTGAAACGTTTTTCACCTGTCCGTAGCTATGTGCAGCCTATTGGGCAATTAGAGGGGCTAAAAGGACGTGAAGCCCGCAAGCGTCGCACCTTATTAACTCAGCAATTTAATCGCCATGCCGCGTTTCTCTCGATTAGTCTATTCGTAGCCCAACTTGCACTATTTTTATCATGCTATGGTTTACTGTTGGTATTTGATCCCACGGATGCGACCTATGAGCATATTCGTAATGTCTTTTCTGGCTATATAGATCGTGAAGAAGAGTACTGGCATCACCTTATGGATTACTCGTTTTGGGTAGCTAGTATTGCTATTACCGAGCCTTTTTATGTAGCCGCAGGCTTTACTTTATATCTCAATCGTCGGGTGCAATTAGAGGCATGGGATATTGAACAATCTTTACGAGCGTTAGTACAACGCTTAACTCATAAAGCCAGTACGGTAATACTGAGTACGCTGATGATCGGTATTGTAGTGATGAGCACTTTACCTAGTACTAGCTTTGCAAACGATACCAAGTCTACTCCTACCGAAACACTGAGTGCAGAGCGTCTGCCCGCTAATCAAGCCAAAACCCAAATCGAGAATATTCTGACGGAACACGAACAACAAACACGTACCGTCTATCGTTGGGTTGAAAAAAATAAGACAACAGAGACAAAAAAAGCCCCTCAAGTACCCGATCAAGTGATTACCAGTCTATCGCAGTTTTTAGAGGGTAGCCTCTGGGTCTTTATTGTGTTGGGTTTAATCTTGGCGTTGATTTATCGTCAAGCCTTACTAAAACTCTTATTACCCAAAACAGCTCTTTCCACTGCTGCGCCTCCCCCCACGACGTTATTTGGTTTAGATATCACTGCTGCGAGTTTACCCAAAGATATCCCCGCTGCTGTAAAAGCGGCTTGGCAGCAAGGTGACTATCGTCAAGCGTTGAGTTTGTTATATCGTAGTGCGTTGTATCAGCTCACCCATGAGCAACACCTGCATATTCAGACCCATCACACTGAAGGGGATGTACTGGTACTAGCCAAACCTACCCTTCCTACTGAACAATGGGAGTACTTAAAACGCTTAACACAGTACTGGCAGCAAACGGCGTATGGGCATATCACACCTAATAACCTTGTACTGGAGCAATTACTGCCAGCACGCCCAACGGAGGCTGTATGAAAGATCGCCTCCACTCGATTTTGATTAGCTTATTAATAGCCGCTATGTTGGTGGGTATAGGTTTTTGGTTTTTCAACCATTACGAACTAAAACCTCATGATGAGCAAATCGGCGCTCAAGGTGAAGCCGCCCGCAACTCCTTATATTATTCGCGCCTATTTTTAAAGCGTATGGGCATCCCTACCGAATCAAAAACGACCTTAGCCTTACCCAATACAGAGACCGTACTAGTATTGGATAGCGAACGTTATGTACTCAGCCAAGATAAGATTAATGAGCTATGGCAATGGGTCGCACAAGGGGGGCATTTGATTACCCGTTTACGTGACCGTCAAACTCATAA
>JBDKGX010000105.1:0-8547 GCA_039797965.1 Pseudomonadota bacterium | reverse complement strand
CAAGGTGCTAGCCTTAACTTTGTCAATTGTTTCATAATAGCAACCCTTTTGTTGCCTGTAGGTTCCTATGAAATACGTTGATTTACCTGAAGCGCAGGGACTTTACGACCCCGCTTATGAACATGATGCCTGCGGCATGGGCTTTGTAGCACACCTAAAAGGCAAAAAATCCCATACTATCGTTCAAGATGCTCTCACCATTCTCGCCCATATGGAACATCGCGGTGCTTGTGGTTGTGAAGAAAACACCGGCGATGGTGCTGGGATTATGATCCAGCTACCCCATGCTTTCTTTGCTAGTGAAGCCACACGATTAGGCTTTACTCTGCCCTCTGCTAATGATTACGCGGTGGGGATGCTGTTTCTTTCGCAAGATGCCTCGGCACGTAGCGACAGCGAAACGACCTTTAGCCGTATTGTACAGGAAGAAAACCTAGAGTTGTTAGGTTGGCGTGATGTGCCTTTCCATGCAGAACCCATTGGCAAAAGTGCGCTTGAAGCTATGCCACTGATTCGGCAAGTCTTTATTGCCCGCCCAAATAACATCGCTGCGGGTTTAGACTTTGAACGTAAACTCTATGTCATCCGTAAACGCACCCAAAATGCGGTAAATCAACCTGATACTCCAGCCTCAAAACAAATTTACTTTAGTAGTTTGTCTTCACGTACCATTGTCTATAAAGGCATGTTAACTACTGAGCAAGTACGTGAGTTTTATCCTGATTTATCAAATCCTTTGGTTGAATCAGCGATTGCACTCGTACATTCACGCTTCTCTACGAATACCTTCCCTAGCTGGGATCGTGCTCATCCTAATCGTTATCTCATCCACAACGGTGAAATTAACACCATTCGTGGTAATGAAAACTGGATGAATGCCCGTGAAGCACTGATTAAAACAGAAGTATTTGGTACTGATGTTAATGAAGTGTTCCCGATAGTTATTCCTAGTGGTAGTGACTCTGCTCGTTTGGATAATACGTTAGAGTTTTTATATCTAGCGGGCTATTCATTGCCACATGCCATGATGATGTTGATTCCAGAACCTTGGTCAGGTCATGAAAGCATGTCGCCTGAGAAAAAAGCGTTCTACCAATATCATAGTTGCTTGATGGAGCCATGGGATGGCCCTGCAGCAATGTGCTTTACAGATGGTACTTTGGTAGGAGCGACATTAGACCGTAACGGTTTACGCCCCTCTCGTTACTACTTAACTAATGAAGATACTATTATCTTAGCCTCTGAGGTGGGAGTACTTGATAGTTTAGATCAAAGTAAAGTCATTTCTAAACAGCGTCTTCAACCCGGTCGTATGCTGATTGTTGATACAGCAAAAGGTGAAATTACCTCCGACGAAGATATTAAACGGCAAATGGCTACAGCTCAGCCCTATCAAGAGTGGCTGAAAGAGCATTTGGTTGCCTTAGAAGACTTGCCTGATGCGGATGAAGTACCTGTACCTGATCATGATACCTTGATTCAACGCCAAAAGGCGTTTGGGTATACTTTTGAGGATATTCGCAAAATACTCATCCCTATGGCACGTGATGGTGTTGACCCTCTAGGTGCAATGGGCTGTGACTCGCCTCTAGCTGTTTTATCGGATAAGCCTCAACCGCTATTTAATTACTTCAAGCAATTATTTGCTCAAGTCACTAACCCGCCCATTGATGCTATCCGTGAAGAAATTATCACCTCCTCACTGACTACTTTGGGTTCAGAAGGTGATATTACTCATCCTACTGCTGAAAGTTGCCGCCAAGTTCTGCTGAAAACGCCGATTTTAGATAATGCTGATTTAATGAAAATCAAGCAAATCCAGCGGACAGGCTTTAAATGCGTCACTCTACCCATTCTATTTAAAGCTAGCGAAGGCAACAAAGGCTTAGAGCCTGCCCTAAACGAGCTATTTAAAGCAGCTGATCAAGCGATTGAAGGGGGCGCTAATATTCTCGTGCTCTCTGATCGTGGTGTGGATGCGACTCACGCACCGATTCCCTCTCTATTAGCTATCGCGGGCTTACACCATCACTTAATCCGTCATGGTAATCGCCCTAAGGTAAGCTTAATTGTTGAATCGGGTGAGCCTCGTGAAGTACATCACTTTGCTACGTTGTTGGGCTATGGTGCTCAAGCCATTAATCCTTATACCGCGTTTGAATCACTAGACGATTTAATTCGTGAAGGCTTAATGACCGGACTGACCCACGATGAAGCCGTTTATAAGTACGTTAAGGCGGTTACTAAAGGCGTGATTAAAGTCATGTCTAAGATTGGTATTTCTACAGTCCAGTCATACCGTGGCGCTCAAATTTTTGAAGCCCTTGGAGTACATAAATCAGTTATTGATCGCTACTTCACCGCAACGGCCTCACGAATTGGTGGTATTACCCTTGAGGTTATCGCAGAAGAAACTTTGCGTCGCCATCAACGGGCATATGAGCATCATGACAGCGCATTACGTACCTTAAAATCAGGTGGTGTATTCCAATGGCGTAATGGCGAGGAAGAGCATCAGTACAATCCTGAAACGATTTACATGCTGCAAAAAGCTACTCGTACCAATGACTACACTCTATTTAAGCAATATACCTCGAAATTAAATAATGACCCTGAAGTTAAATTTAATTTACGAAACTTGCTGGAGTTTAAATTTGCTGATCAACCCATTCCACTAGATGAAGTCGAGCCTGTTGAAGTCATTCTCAAGCGCTTTAAATCGGGTGCGATGTCTTATGGTTCGATTAGCCAAGAAGCTCACGAAGCGCTCGCCATTGCGATGAATCGCATTGGTGGTAAATCAAACTCTGGTGAAGGCGGTGAAAACCCTGCCCGTTATATTCCTGATGCCAATGGTGACTCCCGTTGTAGTGCGATTAAACAAGTTGCATCAGGACGCTTTGGGGTCAGTAGTCATTACCTCAATAATGCCCAAGAGCTACAAATTAAATTAGCCCAAGGTGCAAAACCGGGCGAAGGCGGTCAATTACCAGGGCGTAAAGTTTATCCTTGGGTAGCCGAAGCACGCGGTACAACACCGGGTGTAGGGTTAATTTCGCCTCCGCCTCATCATGATATCTACTCGATTGAAGACTTGGCTCAACTCATCCATGATCTGAAAAATGCTAATAAGCGTGCTCGGATCAATGTAAAGCTCGTCTCTGAAGTCGGCGTAGGCACGATTGCCGCTGGGGTTGCCAAAGGTAAAGCGGATGTTATTCTGATCTCTGGCTATGACGGAGGTACAGGTGCATCACCTAAAACTAGTTTGCAACACGCAGGCTTACCGTGGGAGTTAGGTTTAGCAGAAACCCATCAAACCTTGATGCTCAATAATTTACGCAGTCGAGTCCGTTTAGAAACCGACGGTAAGTTAATGAGTGGTCGTGATGTAGTGATTGCGGCGTTATTGGGTGCCGAAGAATACGGCTTTGCCACTATGCCTTTAGTGTCATTAGGCTGTGTCATGATGCGCGTGTGTCATTTAGATACTTGTCCTGTAGGCATTGCTACTCAAAACCCTGAGCTACGTAAAAAGTACTCTGGAGATCCGCAATATGTAGTCAATCTTTTGACCTTCATTGCTCAAGAAATGCGTGAAATCATGGCTCAACTAGGCTTCCGCACCATTGATGAAATGATTGGGCGTACGGATAAACTGTATCAAGCGACTTACAAAGGTCATTGGAAAGCTCAAAGTCTTGACTTAAGTACTTTGTTGTATAGTCCTAAAGTACCTGATTTAGATGGTATTTACTGCACACGTCAACAAGATCATGGCATTGATAAAACCTTAGATGAGCGTGAAATATTACCCGCTTGTCAACAGGCGATTGATAATGGCACACCCCTGCAAGCCCGCTTCAAAATCCATAATATTGACCGTGTTGCTGGCACTATTACAGGTGGTGAAATCACCCGTAAATACGGTGCAGAAGGCTTACCAGAAGATACTATTCGTTTAAAATTTAATGGCTCTGCTGGACAAAGCTTTGGTGCGTTTGCGCCTAAAGGCATGACTTTAGAATTAGAGGGTGACTCTAATGACTACATTGGTAAAGGCTTATCCGGTGGCAAAATCATCGTTTATCCCCCTAAAGATGCACATTATGATGCTGAAACCAATATTGTCATTGGTAATGTGGCGTTTTTCGGTGCCAATTCTGGTGAAGCCTTTATTCGCGGTGTAGCAGGCGAACGTTTCTGTGTCCGTAATTCTGGCGTCAATGTGGTCGTTGAAGGTACGGGCGATCATGCGTGTGAATACATGACGGGTGGTCGTGTAGTCGTCATCGGCAAAGTGGGTCGTAATTTTGGCGCAGGTATGTCCGGCGGTATCGCTTACGTGTATGACCCTACTGGTATTTTAGCCGTAAGTGGCAATACCGAAATGGTGTCATATGGTCACTTAAGCGATGACAATGAAATTGCCTATGTTAAGTCAATGATTGAAAAGCATGTACTGCACACTGAAAGTACTCGTGGTAGTCAACTGCTCAGTAACTGGGATCAGACGGTAAAAAGCTTTATTCGTGTGATGCCCAATGATTACAAACGCATGCTAGACACTATTCAATCCTTTGAGCAGCAAGGTATTACAGGTCAGGAAGCTTTATTAGCCGCGTTTTATGCTAATAACCAAGATGCTTCACGGGCGAGTGGCAACTAAGGAGTTTTAACCATGGGAAAACCAACCGGCTTTATGGAGTTCAATCGTGAACTACCCGCCGACCGCACGCCTCTCGAACGGATTAAGGACTGGCGCGAATTTCACTTACATTTTGATCACGAAGGTCAATCACGTACTCAAGGCGCGCGCTGCATGGAGTGTGGCGTACCCTTTTGCCAAACGGGGCGTATTCTACCCGGTGGTGCCAGTGGCTGTCCGGTCAATAACCTCATTCCTGAATGGAATGATATGATCTATCAAGGTCTATGGCGTGAAGCTTATGAGCGTCTACGCATGACCAATAACTTCCCAGAGTTTACAGGACGTGTTTGCCCTGCACCGTGTGAAGGTGCATGTACTTTAGGGCTTCATGAACCCCCTGTAACGATTAAACTGAATGAAGTCACGATCATTGATAAAGCGTTTGAGGAGGGTTGGGTCACACCTCAACCTCCTGAAGCTCGTACCGGTAAAAAGGTCGCTGTCGTAGGTTCGGGGCCTGCAGGTTTAGCCTGTGCTGATCAGCTTAATAAAGCAGGTCATTCTGTCACCGTCTTTGAACGTGCAGATCGTATTGGAGGTCTACTGATGTATGGCATTCCCAATATGAAATTAGACAAAACCGATGTCGTTCAACGTCGTGTTGATCTAATGGCTGCCGAAGGGATTGAGTTCCGTACTGGTGTCGAAGTAGGCAAAGACATCACCACCGCACAATTACAGTCTGAATATGATGCCGTTGTGTTATGTGGGGGTGCGACTCAAGGGCGCGACTTACCAGTAGCCGGTCGTGAGTTTAAAGGTGTATATCTGGCGATGGAATTCCTCACCAAAAATACACGTAGCCTATTAGACTCTAATCTCGAAGACAGCGCGTATATCTCTGCCAAAGGTAAAGACGTTATTGTGATTGGCGGTGGTGATACAGGTACTGACTGTGTAGCTACCTCGATTCGTCATGGCTGTAAATCTGTGACCCAACTGGAAATCATGCCGCGCCTGCCGGATCAACGTGCACCCACCAATCCTTGGCCTGAGTGGCCTATGGTTTACAAAGTGGACTATGGTCAAGAGGAAGCCGCAGCACTGTTTGGTGCTGATCCACGTAATTACTTAGTCTCTACCAAACAATTCATCGGTGATGAACAAGGTAATCTAAAAGCCATTCAAACGGTTGAAGTTAAATGGGAAAAGAGCGCTGATGGTCGGATGAACTTAGTTGAAATTGAAGGCTCTCTCAAAGAGCACCCAGCTCAACTTGTGCTATTAGCTATGGGGTTTACTGGCCCTGAAAAGACTTTAATTGATGGTTTAAAGCTCGATACTGATCCTCGCGGTAACGTCAAAGCCACCGAAGGTGTTTATGCAACGAATGTTGCGGGTGTATTTGCCGCTGGTGATATGCGTCGGGGTCAAAGTTTAGTTGTATGGGCGATTCGTGAAGGTCGTCAAGCAGCTCGTGAATGTGATCGTTTCCTCATGGGTACGACCTCATTACCTTAGACCTAGTACTTTAATATTCAGGCTAGCTCCCTAGGGAGTTAGCTTGAATTGAGTAGGTAGAGGAGGTAATACCCCATTCATTTCTAATTGAAAATATACCCACAAACACGCCAACATAGTCAGTAGTGGAATCCCCAGCAATCCCATAAGCTGCCAAGTCATTAAATTCCAGTAGCCTCGGCTGGCGGTATGATAAGCCCAGTAGGTCAAAATCGCCGTTAAAATGACTGCAAATGCACCTAAACCCAGAATAACAAACATCAATAAATCCGCTTGAGCGTTGTAACCATTCCACACCAATTGTGCCATTCGGAATGTGCCCAATGTCAGAAAATAACCGGGAATCAACAGACCCAACCAACTCAGCCAAAATATAATTTGCTGCCAACGTTGATAACTTTTCGTTTGAGCAATCATTGCAAGCTCCCTATTGCTATGAGTACTTAAAGCTCAAGTACTACTTAAATTAAGAAAAGTTATAACTCAAACTAATGACTGGGGTCGGCTCTTAAAGGGTGTGTTGGTAGATAGCTTAAGATAAATGGCATACTTACTAGAAGCAGTCTACCTGCTAAAAATTAATACCTCGCATAAAAAAAGCGCCATACTAGATGGCGCTTTTTCTCAGAGCAATTTGCTCGCTAACTTTATAGTTTTTTACTATAGATCAATGAGCAGCGTTAGTATCACGACCAATCACGCGATAAATAATACCACCCAACACAGCTCCAGCAATGGGTGCTACCCAGAATAACCATAATTGCTGTAAAGCCACTCCACCTACAATTAAAGCAGGCCCTGTACTACGGGCTGGGTTAACAGAGGTATTGGTGACCGGAATACTGATTAAGTGAATGAGAGTTAAACCTAAACCGATAGCAATGGGCGCAAAACCAGCGGGAGCACGACCATCTGTAGCCCCTAAAATAATCAATAAGAACATAGCCGTCATGACTACTTCAGTTAAAAGCCCTGCCATCATATTGTATTTACCGGGTGATGCATCGCCATAACCATTAGAGGCTAATCCGCCAGCAATTATATCCACACCTGGTTTACCACTAGCAATCATATAAAGGATGACCGCACCCGCAATCGCACCTAATACTTGCGCAACAATGTAAGGTAGCAAATCACGAGCTGGAAAACGCCCACCCACAAATAGACCAATAGATACAGCAGGATTCAAATGGCAACCAGAAATATGACCAATAGCATAAGCCATTGTAAGAACTGTTAAACCAAAGGCAAAGGATACGCCTAGCAAACCGATCCCAACATCAGGGAAAGCAGCAGCTAGTACAGCACTTCCACAACCGCCTAGCACCAACCAAAAGGTACCAATAAACTCCGCTAACAAACGATTGATCAAATTCATAAAATCTCCCTATTTTCACTTTTTAATTCACTATTTATTCTAACTAGTAGTTGAAGTCCATTACATGACCCGTCCCTTTAATCGACTACTCCTGTCTTCTTATACATACAAGGTTAGGAAAGACATTAACTATATTATAGAATAAATTTTGTTCTATTTGGCAAGCGCTATTTTATAGCTATCCAAATGATATTTTATATTTTAGATTAAAAATCTATCTACATCAGTTGTAATCACTGAAAACTAATATAATCCCACTAAAAATTGGGTACTAAATAATGCAAGAGTTTATTAAATTAACCCCAGTCATTGATTATGAGTTTGCTCTAGAACTCACTCGCTCTAACATGAATTTTTACTATCAAAAACATAACATTCAGTGGGAAGATCATTGCTTTGCAACGAACTGGCAAAAATCTGAAAACTTTGGAGTTTATTTAAAAAATCAATGTATTGGAGTACTTCGTCAAGAACATGATTTACAGGCAACTTATCTTGCCGACTTACAGATTAAATCTGATTTACAAGGGCAAGGAATTGGAAATTTTATATTAAACTATGTTAAACAACTAGCTCAGATACGTAAAAAAAACTTAGTCAGCTTAGTCGTTTTTTTAGATAATCCAGCCCTATTTCTGTATCAACGTCACGGCTTTAGCATTACCCAAAAAAATGAAGTACTCGCACGAATGGAATGCCCACTGACTCAACCTAGTTAACTTATAAACCCATTGCTGACAAGGCTCGGCATAGTACGCCTCGGTCATAACAACATATGAGATGACATAAAATAGCAACTGGCTAAACTGAGTTAAACTTTATTAAAAACATAAGACTAGAATACTTCCTATTATTCATACTTAAGTTTTTTATTTACTAGTTGTAAATATAGTGTTTATTTTTTATACATATAAATATTTGCGTACTGACTTAGTATGTTAGTTGTATGCTGATTAGCTTTATTATTATCAATAATATTGATGATAATAAATGAGAT
>JBDKGX010000104.1:0-8612 GCA_039797965.1 Pseudomonadota bacterium | reverse complement strand
CCAATCCAACATTTCTCCTACGCAAAACACCTTTGGTAGTATTTGCAAGGAGCATTGTTCATTTAATGTCTTCAAACAGACTCCGCCTGCTGTACTAATCGCCTCATCCATAGGAGTGGTAGCAGTGGTAGTAATAGGTAGTTGCTTTAGCAACTGTGCAACCAGTTCAGAGCTAGCCTGTTTAGGTAAGTACTCAAACAATAAAGTACTCTTAGTACTATCTAATCCTAATCGTGCTTTTAAATAGCCTCCTAATGATTTTGATTTTGGCTTAGCAACCAATAGCTTAAGTACTTCACTAGCTGAGTAATCAGGACATAAATCCAAATAAAAAGTCGCTGATGATTGAGCTTCTACAGTATTTCTAATCCGTGCCGAAAACGCATAAATCAGACTGCCTTCAACCCCACGCTCAGTGATCATGATTTCACCTTTACGTGTTTCAGTATTACCTGTCAGATCAGTAAAAGTTAAGGTGATGGATTTTAACGGTTGTCCCGCACAGTGTTCTTGAAAGTACTGACTCCATCCAATTAAAAAACCACAATTGGAGGCTTTAAAAGGGGAGAGCTTTACCCCCTGTTCATCTAGTAGTGAGTACCATGAGCCATCACTGCCCAATTTTTTATAACTAGCCCCACCTAGTGCAAGTACTAATGCTGAATAAGGGCGTGTAAAAACACCTTCAGAGTTTTGTAAAACAATTTCCTTATTTTCAGTCCAGCCTAACCAGCGATGACGAGTATGTAGTTGTAAACTTTGTTTTTTTAAACGACTTAACCAAGCTCTCAATAGAGGAGCTGCTTTCATTTCTTTAGGGAATACCCGCCCTGAGGTACCTACAAAAGTTTCAATGCCTAAGTCATGGCACCACTCACGTAGAGCTTGATTATCAAATTGCTGCAAAAGGGGTGTCAGCCATGTTTGAGCGGCACCATAGCGAGTGACAAATGTTTCAAAGGGTTCAGAGTGAGTAATATTAAGACCCCCGATCCCTGCTAGTAATAATTTACGCCCAACCGTCGGCATTGCATCGTATAAGTCAACAGGAATGCCTGCGTTTAAAATCTGTTCGGCAGCCATTAAACCCGCAGGCCCCCCCCCAATAATTACTACACTGTTACTCACACTATTTTCCTGTTCGATTGATCAATTTCATTGTGAATAGTAAGTACTCATATTACAAACTACTTATTTGTAATAAAACATTCATAAACCTTTTATTTCCCTATTAGGTTACGGATAATGCCGCACTTCCCCAATCTTAGAGAGATGACTTATGGTCGCAAAGAGTTATATATCGAGCCTATTCGGTAAATCCCCCATTCGACCTCTACAAGAACACATGGCTTGTGTGTATGAGGGTATTACTCATTTAGTACCTCTTGTTCAAGCGATGAATAATAAGGATGAAGCTAATTTAGTAGCAGCTCACCAAAAAATTGTCGATGGTGAGCATGCTGCAGATACGATGAAAAAAGCACTGCGCCACCATTTGCCTCGAAGCTTATTCATGCCCATGGATCGCCGTGATTTATTGGATGTACTGCTCATGCAGGACAAAATTATTAATGTCGCTAAAGATATTGCGGGTCTAGTAGTAGGACGCAATATGGTACTTCATGAGAGCTTGCAAGCGCCCTTTTTACATTTCACTGTACGCTGTACAGATGCCGTTAAACAAGCACTAGAAGTCATTAATGAGCTGGACGATCTACTAGAAAGTGGTTTCAGAGGTCGGGAAGTGGGGCATGTGGAGGATATGATCAAAGTACTCGATCAAATCGAAAACGAAACGGATCAATTGCAAGGCAAACTTCGTCAAAACTTATTTGGGTTGGAAGATACTATGCGTGCGACCGATGTTATTTTTACTTATCGCCTAAT
Organism: Pseudomonadota bacterium; assembly: GCA_039797965.1. Taxonomy (GTDB): domain Bacteria; phylum Pseudomonadota; class Gammaproteobacteria; order Thiotrichales; family Thiotrichaceae; genus Thiofilum. The sequence goes on along the minus strand of JBDKGX010000104.1, from coordinate 6,725 downwards.
TGAGTGGATGGGTAATGTGGCAGACGATGCACAGCGAGTAGGTAGTCGTTTACAACTGATGTTAGCTAACTAAGGAGTACTTAACATGGAGTTTCTATTAGAAGGTTCTAATGTTTATATCCTGTTGGCAGCAGTTTTTGGTCTATTTATGGCATGGGGCATCGGGGCTAACGATGTTGCTAATGCCATGGCGACTTCAGTAGGTTCTAAGGCAATCACCATTAAACAAGCGCTGATTATTGCAGCTATTTTTGAATTTGCGGGAGCCTACCTAGCAGGTGCTGAAGTTACCGAAACGATTCGTAAAGGGTTGGTAGAAGAAAGTGCCTTTACGAGTAATCCTCAGTTAGTTATTTGGGGGATGCTAGCTGCTTTATTAGCTGCAGGGTTATGGCTGTTAATTGCGACTCAAAAGGGTTGGCCGGTTTCAACTACCCATACTATTGTAGGAGCTGTAGTAGGCTTTGCTGCGGTTGGAGTAGGACCCCATGCGGTGGCTTGGGCTAATGTGGGCTCCATTGCAATTAGTTGGATTTTTTCTCCTCTATTAGCCGGTATCATTGCTTTTGCGGTATTTATGAGTATCCAAAAGTTAGTGATTGATACCCCTGATCCCTTAGAAAGTGCCAAACGTTTTGGCCCCTTTTATTTATTCTTGGTAGGTTTTATTTTATCGATTTTGACTCTTAAAAAAGGTCTAAAGTACGTAGGTATTAACTTCAGTAATGGTGTTGAGTTAGCCGTGGCATTAGCGATAGGTACTATCGTGGCTTTAGTAGGGTACTTATTAATTAACCGAGTACAAACGGAGGCTAATGTAGCTACAACGTCCTCTGAGGGTCGACGCTCTCGTTCTCACTATGCCAATGTTGAGAAAATTTTTGCGGTGATGATGGTATTTACAGCCTCTGCGATGGCGTTTGCACATGGCTCTAATGATGTTGCTAATGCGGTAGGACCTATGGCAGCCGTTTTAAGTGCTGTACAAACGGGAGCCGTAGAATCTCAATCGGCGGTACCATCTTGGGTATTATTCTTAGGTGCTGTAGGGATTGTGATTGGTTTAGCGACTTTAGGCTATAAAGTGATTGAAACAGTTGGGACGGAAATCACTGAATTAACCCCTACTCGTGGTTTCTCAGCAGAATTTGGCACCGCTTTAACGGTTGTGTTTGCCTCTTACACTGGTATCCCTATTTCGACTACTCATACTTTAGTGGGGGCGGTACTAGGAGTAGGTATTGCAAGAGGTATTGCTGCGATTGATATGCGCGTAATGGGAGGAATTTTATTGTCATGGATCGTGACATTACCCGCAGGGGCGATTTTATCAGTGCTGTTCTTCTTTATGTTCAAAGGGATGTTTGGTTAATTAGCATCTGAGTACTTAACGTCATTGCAAGGGCAGTTTTTGCAAAGCTGCCCTGACATTGTCTGAGTTAGGACTGAGGGAGCTTTTTAGTGGTATTATTAGCTAATACCGCTTTAACCTCCTCGCGGCTAGTATGGCGTACATCTTTACCATTCACTAAATACACGACATATTCACAAATATTGCAGCAATGATCACCGATACGCTCTAAAGCACGGGCGCACCAAACCACACTCAAACTTTGCTTAATATTGCGCGGGTCTTCCATCATTAACGTGATCAGTTGACGGTAAATAGCCTCAAACTCGCGGTCAATCTGTAGATCCGTTTCAGCTACTTGCATAGCACGAGCATCATCCACCCGTGCAAACGCATCCAAGGTATCTCGTAACATGACTTTGACATGCTCACAAAGATGGCGTAAAGCTAGTGTCAAATTAGTATCTAAACTCTCAGAAGCTTCCGCAGCATAACGCCCGATTTTTTCAGCTTCATCACCAATTCGTTCCAAATCTGTGATGGATTTAATAATCGTAAGAATTAAACGTAAGTCCACCGCAGTAGGCTGACGGCGAGCTATAATTCGCGCACACTCTTCATCAATAGCGACTTCAAGTTTATTGACCTTGTAATCATTGCGGGCGACCTCTGCCCCTAATTCACTGTCTTGCTCCAGTAAGGCTTTGACAGCATTACTGAGTTGTTCCTCTACTAAACCACCCATTTGTAGTACGTGAGTACGTACTACTTCTAGTTCATGGTTATAAGCATGCGAGGTGTGTTGTGTGAGTTCCATAACTTAAACCCCAACGTTTAACCGAAGCGTCCGGTAATGTAATTTTCTGTTAATTGATGTTCAGGGTTAGTAAAAAGGGTATTAGTGTCATTCACCTCTACCAACTTACCCAGATGGAAATAAGCAGTACGTTGTGAAATACGTGCTGCTTGCTGCATTGAGTGAGTGACGATACAAATCGTAAACGATTGGCGCAACTCCTCAATCAACTCTTCAATAGTAGCGGTCGCAATGGGGTCTAAGGCTGAAGTGGGTTCATCCATTAGAATCACTTCAGGGCTGACCGCAATAGTACGGGCAATACATAAGCGCTGTTGTTGACCGCCAGATAGCCCCGTTCCTGGTGAATTTAAACGGTCTTTGACTTCTTTAAATAAGCCAGCTTTTTTTAAGCTTTCTTCAACAATTTCGTCTAGTTCAGCACGGTTTTTAGCTAAACCATGTAAACGGGGGCCATAAGCGACATTATCGTAAATAGACTTTGGGAAAGGATTAGGCTTTTGGAATACCATGCCTACCCGCGCCCGTAACAGTACCGGATCTAACTCTTTACTGTAAATATCCGCACCATCTAGCAATAACTCTCCAGTGACTTTGGCGTCGGGAATCGTATCGTTCATGCGATTGAGGCAACGTAAATAAGTTGATTTACCACAACCGGAAGGGCCAATCATAGCAATGACTTCATTGCGACCAATATCTAAATCCACGTCAAAAATCGCTTGCTTTCCCCCCGCATAAAAGACATTTACGCTACGGGTTTTATACTTAGGGTCATCCAATAAAGGGTTGCCCACCGTATGGGTAATCGCTGCTGAGAACTCATCACGACTTTCAGCACGGGACATTGCATCTAACATAGGATTTAAACTCGTAATAGTACTCATAGAATTACCAACGTCTCTCAAAGCGTTTTCTTAAAATCACTGCTAACAAGTTCATACAAACTAAGAACACTAATAAAATCAAGATAGCAGCAGAGGTTTTTGCAGTAAAGGCGCGTTCGGGGCTATCTGCCCATAAATAAATTTGTACAGGTAGTACCGCCGCGGGATCTGTAATCGTTTGGGGGACATCAATAATGAAGGCTACCATACCAATCATCAGTAAGGGAGCGGTTTCACCGAGAGCATGTGCCATACCGATAATAGTACCCGTTAAAACACCTGGCATTGCTAGTGGTACAACATGGTGGAAGACGGTTTGTACTTTGGATGCACCTAGCCCTAAAGCCGCTTGGCGAATAGAGGGGGGTACTGATTTAATCGCCGCCCGACTCGCAATAATAATGGTGGGTAAGGTAATTAAAGTCAGTACTAAGCTACCTACCAAAGGTGTTGAGCGAGGCACTCCAAAAAACTGGATAAATACCGCAAGACCTAATAAACCAAATACAATCGACGGTACGGCCGCAAGGTTATTGATATTAACCTCTACTAAATCCACCCAAAAATTATTTTTAGGGGCGAACTCCTCCAAGTAAATAGCCGCGGCTAAACCAATTGGGAATGACAAACTTAATGTCAGTGCAATGGTAAAGAATGAGCCTACTAAAGCACTTAAAATACCAGCTTGCTCAGGCTCACGAGAGTCACCATTAGTAAACAGTGCAGTATTAAAGCGTTTTTCTACTAAACCTTTAGCGTGGAGTTCGTCCAGCCACTGTGCCTCAAACGCTTTAATGCGTTCGTTGCCTTCTCTGTAATACAAGTCAGCATCGTCATTACTTAAGAACCATACTGATTGAGTAGTACCTAGTACTCTAGCATCTGCTAAAGCCATATTTTGTAATTGATACGGTGCATTAGTACTGACAATATTTTTTAAAGCACGTTTTTGATTCCGATCCGTTGCATTAGGGAATAATTGCAGTAAAGCATCATTGACTAACACACTGTAATCGGCTTTACGGATTTGCTCAGGAGTAGACTGAGCGGTAACGCCTAGTTTGTCAGTATTAAAGTGAATATCTAATTTAATGTAATGTTGCGAGAAAGCAGGTAAGGCTTTATAGGTAATATCGGTTAGTAGAATAACTAAAAATAGTAAACTAACCGCGATAGAAATCAGACCATACCAACGGAAACGACGCTCACGGTTATAACGTTTTTGTAAGCCCGCTTTTACTTTTTCAGTGGTTGCACTAAGGGCAGGGGTACTGGGATTAGTCATATTGTTCACGATATTTACGTACGATATGTAAAGCAATTACATTGAGTACTAGGGTCATTAGGAATAGGGTTAGACCTAGCGCAAAAGCGGCTAAGGTTTTAGTACTATCAAACTCTTGGTCACCCGTGAGTAGTGCGACAATTTGTACCGTCACAGTGGTAACGGCTTCTAGTGGGTTAATAGTGAGATTCGCAGACATACCCGCCGCCATCACGACAATCATCGTTTCACCAATAGCGCGAGAAGCCGCTAATAAAAAGGCGCCGACAATACCGGGTAAAGCGGCTGGAATGACTACTTGTTTAATAGTTTCTGATTGTGTCGCACCCATACCATAAGAACCATCTCGTAAAGATTGCGGTACGGCATTAATCACATCATCAGATAGCGATGACATAAAAGGGATAATCATAATACCCATCACGACCCCCGCCGCTAATGCACTTTCCGAAGCCACACTTAAGCCCAAACCTGTCCCAAAATCACGAATAAAAGGCGCTACGGTTAAGGCGGCAAAGAAGCCATATACGACTGTTGGAATCCCCGCTAAAATTTCTAAAGCAGGTTTTACAATATTACGTACGGGGCGTGAGGCGTATTCAGAAAGATAAATAGCCGACATGAGTCCTAATGGCACCGCGACTAACAGTGCAATAGTAGAAATCAACAAAGTACCCGCTAACAACGGTATAAAACCAAAGCTTCCCGAACTCCCTACTTGATCCGCACGTAAGGCAGTTTGTGGACTCCAATGTGTGCCGAATAAGAAATCTGTTAATGGCACTGCTTGGAAAAAGCGCAGTGATTCAAACAATACCGAAAGTACTATGCCTGCCGTGGTTAAAATAGCAATCGAAGCACAAGAAGCCATAATAATAGTGGCTAGTTTTTCGATCTTGTTTCGCGCACGGGTCTCCGGTTTGATCATGCGCATACCCAATCCAATGCCCACAATCGCTAAAGCCAGTACTAATACAGTTTTAGCCATTTTACTGACATTCAGAATATGCTGGTAATGCTCAGCCGCTTGTTTTTGGATAGGGTCTACTAAATTTGCAATGTCGTTTTGAGCCACTGCACTTTGCACCCGATTCATGAACAACCCCATTTGCTCGGGAGATTGCGTTTGAATTTCAGTAGGTAAACTATTAGTAACGAGGTGGGTAGTAATAGGGGTATTAAAAGTATTCCAAAGTAATAAAACAACTAATGCAGGAATACCACACCATACGGCTACTAAATAACCGTAATAATTAGGGAGCGAGTGAAGATTATTACCTTTGCCACGATTAGCGGGTTTAGCGAGGGCTAAAGAGCGTTTACGCCCAATAACATAGCTAAAGCTTACTAACAACAGCAAGGTTAATAATATATTGGCTGTATTCATTAAATCACCAATAAAAAAATCGGAAGTATTTAAACTAAAAAAGCAGGGGAGTAAAAACACTCACCCTGCTAAATGACATAAAGTCCAATCCATTAGACGTTTAGACTATTTTTATAAATTTATAAACCTGTTAAAGCCGTCATAGCTTTTCCATCGGCAGCGAATTTAGCACGCTCCTCAGCAGGCATAGGAATCATACCTTTATCCGCTAAATAACCCGTATCGCCCCAAGCAGCATCACTAGTAAATTCGCCTACAAAATCTTCTAAGCCTTTTACAGTACCCACGTGCTCTTTTTTCACATACATGTATAAAGGACGTGATACGGGGTATTTACCCGCCGCAATCGTATCAAAAGAGATCTCAACGCCATCGACATTAGCGCCTTTGACTTTATCAGAGTTTTGATCAAGGAAACTAAAACCAAAAATCCCTAGAGCTGCTTTATTAGCTTGGAGTTTTTGAACGATCAAATTATCGTTTTCACCGGCTTCGATATAATGACCGTCTTCACGAATAGATTCGCAAATGCCTTTAAATTTTTTCTCGTCTGCTTTTTCTAAATCTTTAACCCAACCAAATTCTTTACAACCTGCATGCATAACCATTTCCACGAAAGCATCGCGAGTACCAGAGGTAGGAGGAGGACCTAGTACTTCGATTTTTTCATCCGGTAAACTAGCGTTAATATCTTTCCAAGATGTGAATTTATTAGGGACTAAAGTACCGTCTTCTTGAGGTACTTCTTTGGCTAAAGCCATGAATAATTCTTTACGAGTAATATTAAAAGCAGGGGCTTCTTGAGCATTAGCTAAAGCAATACCGTCGTAACCTACTTTGACTTCAACAGCGCTAACCCCGTTCTTTTTGCACATTTCTAATTCGGAATCTTTAATCCGGCGTGAGGCATTACTAATGTCCGGTGTATTGACACCAACACCAGAGCAAAATAATTTCATACCGCCGCCTGTGCCCGTTGACTCAACTTTAGGAGCAGG
>JBDKGX010000103.1:0-8640 GCA_039797965.1 Pseudomonadota bacterium | reverse complement strand
GATTTGGTCGTTTCAGACATTTGGAGGCAAACGTGCTCACTTAGCAGATTAAGCAAAACTAGCTCTCACTCAGAATTAGTTAAGCTAGTCACTGCAAATAAATAGATAAATTAAACATAAACCCCTTTAAGTGTTTAATAACTAGGATTTATAAAGTTGAGAACGAACTATTAGGCAAGTCAAGGAGCATTTTCCAGTGATTGCCCACTCATAACAACACCGGAAAAGGCTGCAATTATCAACCATTCACGCACATCTAGGATATAACGCGGAGATTTGAGTAGGACGATAAAGTAGCGATTAGACTAATAACCTGCCCTTTTATCTAGAAAAAGCGTGCTTATTTACAAATCGTTGTGCATTATTCTTAACCATACGCCGCTCTATATCAGTGAGTTACATGATGTTTCAGTAGGGAAGCTGATCAATACAATTGGGAAGTATATCGGCCTGTATAAGGATCGGATTGGTTTTAACTAATTTGAACTTCTGAAATGGATATTTGCAATCACCTGCTCCGAAGAACAACGAGGTGCATTTTGACAAACCCTATTTTATGCACCCACAAAAATTAACTAAGGTATGCACAAATATGAATACATCTTCTCGCACTTTAGATACATCATTATCTGAAACTGTACGTCGCACATTGCAAGAGTACTTGGATAATTTAGGCGATCAAGAAGCCAGTAATGTTTATCGTTTAGTATTAGATGAAGTGGAACGTCCCATGATGGAAATCATGATGCGTTATACCCATGGCAACCAATCTAAAGCTGCACAATGTATGGGAATTAATCGTGCTACATTGAGAACTAAACTCAAGCGCCATAACCTCCTGTAATCATCACTTTTTTAAGTAGGTGTTAAAATTAATACCTACTTAAAAGTGTTGCTGTATTAATAAGTATTTCTGATCTAATCAAAACCACGTTATTTAATCAGGATTCAATACTACGTAATAGGGTTACAAATGGAATTAATAATAATGACCAACCCTAAACTCGTTAATCGTTACACCGTAATTATCTTATTGTGTCTAATGTTAGGCGCTTGTAACTCTTCTACTACCCACCAACAACAAACAAACCCGCAGACTACTGCTAATACAATAGTAGTACCCGTATTAACAGAGCTAGATCAACAAGTCTTAAACATCGCCAAACAACTACAACTCACCGGAGATCCCAGTAATGGGCGTGATTACCCTCCCGCTCAGGACTCACGAGTCCAACTAGGCAAACAGCTTTTTTTTCAGGCTAATTTGTTAAGTACGACGCCTCTCAGTTGTGCTCAATGTCACGACCCTAGCCAAGGTGGCACCATTAGAAGAGCGCTTGCCAGTGGTATAATGGCACCTGCAATTCCTGAAACTATTCCAGACTACTTCTTTCATCGTGGTCGAACTTTATTACCTGTACGCAATGCACCCAGTACTTTCAATAGTACTTTATGGGACAAAACCCTATTCCATGATGGACGAGTACAAGCACTTAACCCCACAGCTCAACACAACGGTAGCAAAGGTGGGATTACTACACCCTTAGTTAAAGTAGGTGAGCCTGATTTGCAAGCAGGGCGAAATTTGCCACAAGCTGCGATTCAATTAGCCGTTATGCAACGCTCTAAAATTACTCAGTCTTTTGACCTTACCCAGCCACTACCTTCTATGTGTGTGATTAATATTGATGAATATAGTACTTCACAAGAACAGCGTTTTTCGCCTGTACCCAATGTGTGGTTAGGGCGCTTTCGTCAAGGTTTTAATATGCCTGATGGCGTAGCTGTGGCTTTAGTTACTCATGAACGCACCGTAGAGGCTTTAACCGCTTATATACGCTCTCAAGTATTTATTAATAACCCCTGGAAGCATTATTTAGAGGGTAATCCTGATGCTATTAGCGAAACAGCTAAGCAAGGAGCATTACTGTTCTTTCGTAGCGCTGAGCAAGGAGGCTTTGACTGCGCCCGTTGTCACCAAGGGGACTCCTTTACGGATGAAGATCTACATCGCACTTTAATGCCACCCATTACATTAAAAAGACCTTTTCGCTCTCAGCCTGAAGAAGCCGATTACGGCAGATGGTTTATTACTCATAAGGATGAGGATAAGTTTTTATTTCGTACACCAAGTCTGCTGAATGTGACTGAGACAGGACCTTGGGGACACAATGGCGCTTATTCTACTTTGAGTGCCGCAGTACGGCATATGCTTGATCCGGTTACGGAAGCTAGTCATTACGATACGTCAGGATTATCAGTGGAGGGTTTAGCCGCTGATCATTTAGCCGAAGGTCTAAATCAAATGCTATTGTATGGCGTAGATATACCTAGTCAAAAGTACTCGCATAAAGACTTACAAGCTCTCATTGCTTTTTTGCATACTTTAACTGATCCTTGTGTTAAAGATTTAGCCTGTCTAAAACCTTGGCTTCCAGATAATTCTACACCTGTTAAAAGTACTCCTTCATCTAATTAAGGAGTACTAGATATTGCTGATAGTATTAGGTATTAAACACCGTATTCAGCACGATAAGCTTGAATACGTGCTAATAACTGCTCATCTTGCACATGGCTATGAATGTACTGACTAATGTGCTCTAAACTCACAATGCTGGTAACGGGCACTTTAAATGTTTGCTCCACTTCTTGTACGGCTGATAGCAAACCTGTACCGCGCTCACGGCGATCTAATGCAATAGCCACTCCCGCTAACTGTGCTTGAGCATTTTGCACAATAACAGCCGACTCTCGAATAGCCGTTCCTGCGGTCATAACATCATCAATCACCAGTACTCGTCCTTGTAATGGCGCACCGACAATAGAGCCACCCTCACCATGCGTTTTAGCCTCTTTACGATTAAAAGCATAAGGCACATCACGCCCCTGTTGCTCATAAAGAGCTATAGCCGTTGCAGCCGCAAGTGGAATACCTTTATAAGCAGGGCCAAACAACATATCAAACTCAATATTAGAATCGATAATCGCTTGAGCATAAAATCGCCCTAATTGGCTTAATGCAGCTCCGGTTTGGAATAAGCCCGCATTAAAAAAGTATGGGCTAATACGCCCAGACTTGAGCGTAAACTCACCAAACTTTAATACGCCTTGTCCGAGTGCAAATTGGATAAAGGTGGTTTGGTAGTCTTTCATGGCGGGCGCTCCTTATGGCTCAAATTCAATGGGCGCTTATTATAAAGGCAGTTAGCACACGAAGTACAACCGTTAACTGTTATTATCCTTTAGCTTATTCGAAGTACTTTAGCGAACTTGTGCCAAAGTTTGCTGCCAAATCGCACACCCTTCGGGTAACTGATAATGTTCCCAACTAAACCCCTCCACCACAGGAAAATAATTGGCTTCAGGTGCAGTCATGACACAAGCTTGGGTGAGTTGCTCTTTGGTTAAACCTTTTACATCACGTAAATCTGTTAGGTGAATGAGTGCATAGTCAAGGCTAGCACCGGTCAAGTCAGCCTCTTTCAATTGCGCTAAGCTCAAATTGGCATAGTCCAACTTCGCAAATCGGAAGTTGGAACCTGTAGCATTACTTCCACTAAAATTAGCGAGACTTAAGTTAGCGCCCTCAAAATTACGCTGAGTGACATTGTGCTCGGCACGATAACTGGGTGCTTTAGGTTGAGTCGCTAAAGTTACAGGTTTATCAACAGGTACATGAGCGGTTGGCATGAGTAATAACCCACTCAACAGGGTTTCCAGCAAGTCTGGCATAGTAGCTCCTTAGTATTGTTATTCACGACCATGTGACTTAGTACCTTCTAGATTAAATTAAAATGAGTATGAAGGTACTAAGAATGACTTTAAGGATATCCATTCAAATTGCTTTAGAGTGTAGAACCTGCTAACACAATTTTCTGTTGATTTTCCGTCGTAGCTATGCCACTAGTCGGGAAGTTTATTGAAACTTTGCCAGTACTTGCCCTAACTGTACGGCTTGATCAGCTTGACTGTTAGACTCCCACTGCAATTTAGAATCTGCAAACAATAAAATAACCGTGGATCCCATATTAAAGCGCCCCATTTCCGCGCCCTGCTCCAATACTACATTCTCAAAAGTTTTGACCTGCATTGCGGCTTGAGTCGGGGGAGTCACCAGACCATCCCAAACCGTTTCAATAGCAGCAACATTAATAGCGCCTACTAAAACCATAGCCATTAAACCTTGTTCAGTTTCAAACAAAGTCACTACCCGCTCATTGCGTGCAAATAAGCGGGGAATGGTTCGAGCGGTATGCCCTGCCACACTAAATAAACGCCCTGGCACGTAAACCTGTTCTACTAACTTACCAGTGACCGGCATATGAATACGGTGGTAATCCCGTGGAGATAGGTAAATTGTCATAAACTGCCCTTTTAAAAAGGGTTTAGCCCGCTCAACATCCCCTCCTAATAACTCCAATGCAGAGTACTCATGCCCCTTTGCTTGGAAAATTCGCCCTTCTTGAATAGCACCCACTTGGCTAACCCGTCCATCAACCGGACTGACCATAAGATCCTTACCCTTATTAATAGTACGCACCCCAGCTTTGAGGCTGCGGGTAAAAAACGCATTAAAGGTTTGATAGTCTTCAGGGTTTGAGTACTCAGCTTCCGCCAAGTTAACTTTAAATTGTTTGCTAAATAAACGAATAGCCGTAGGTACTACTTTAGGGCAACGCACACGTGTTAAACGAAAAACCAAACGCGAAATAGCATGATGCGGTAATACATAAAGTGGCCAACTTTTCAAATAATCTAACAACATAAAAGTACTCGTGACGGTATAGCTTTAAAGAGCTGGATACTAAAGATTCTGAGAATCTCACTCAACCTTTATTCCGAATTGCGCTAATGTGCTATATGATCACGCTACCGAGCAGGATTCCGTGTAATCCCTCGCACAATAATTACTCACGCACCCAGCAGCATGTCGACAATTGATACGATAGACACTCGCAAGGAGAATGGATATGGCAAACGCTGAGCAAAGCGATATTAATGCATTGGGCTTTTCTGCCGCCAAAGAGTTTCAGAATAACTTTAAGCAGGTAGAAGAATTAATGGCTGGCTTAGCCAAATCCTATGAAGGGATGAACCTAGACCCATTCAATCTGAAAAAAGTCTACTCAGATTGGTTAACTGCTCTAAGCAGCGACCCCCAGAAGATTATTCAAGCTAATTTAGAGTTCTGGCAAAAGTCATTTATGCTGTCTCAACAAGCTATGTTAGCCATGATGGGACAAAAAACTGAACCTGTTATCAGCCCTGAAAAAGCGGATAAACGCTTTAGCCATGGGGATTGGGTAGAAAAACCTGCTTTTGATATGTTAAAGCAAACCTACCTGTTGACCTCTCAATGGATGCGTAACTTAGTCACTGACGTAGAGGGTTTAGATCAACATACTGCAGAACGCGTAAAGTTCTTCACTGAGCGTATGTTAGATGCGATGTCACCTACTAACTTTGCGATGACTAATCCAGCGGTTTTAGAAAAAATTAAAGAAACCAATGGTGCCAACTTAGTTCATGGTCTGAAAAATATGCTGGAAGACCTAGAAGCGGGTAAAGGTGAGTTACGGATTCGGATGACCGACACTTCTGCTTTTAAACTAGGTGAGAACGTTGCTGCTACACCGGGCAAAGTGGTCTTCCAAAACCGTATGTTCCAACTCATTCAGTACACGCCTTCTACTGAAAAAGTCCAAAAACGTCCTCTATTAGTGGTACCACCTTGGATTAACAAGTTCTATATCATGGACTTACAACCCAAAAACTCATTATTAAAATGGTTAGTTGATCAAGGTCACACCGTTTATGTTATGTCTTGGGTCAACCCTGATGAGACTTATGCCAATACAGGTTTTGAAGAATACATTACTGATGGCATTATCAGAGCATTAGACGCGATTGAATACGATACGGGTGAAAGCCAAGTTAACACGATTGGCTACTGTATTGGTGGTACGCTGTTAACCTCCACTATGGCTTATCTAAAAGGTATTGGTGACAAACGTATTGCTAGTGCCACATTCTTCACCACTATGATCGACTTCTCCAACCCTGGTGAATTAGGTCTATTTATTGATGAAGATCAAGTCAAAGGTCTAGAAGCCAAAATGAATGAAAAAGGCTTCTTAGAAGGTAGCAATATGGCAGGTACTTTTAACCTGTTACGTGCTAATGACTTAATTTGGTCATTCTATGTGAATAACTACTTATTAGGTAATGATCCACGCCCCTTCGACTTACTCTACTGGAATTCGGACTCTACCCGTATGCCAGCCAAGATGCACTCTTGGTACTTACGTAATTTATACATGCAAAATCAATTATGTAAGCCAAAAGCATTAAGCGTGGAGGGTGTACCTTTAGACATTACCTCGATTGACACGCCGGTATGCTTCATCTCCGCTATTGAAGATCACATTGCACCTTGGACCTCCACTTACTCTGGTGCAAAATTCTTTAGTGGTGATGTCACCTTTATTCTAGGCGGCTCAGGTCATATTGCAGGTATTATTAATCCACCTAATGCTAAGAAATATGGCTATCGGATCGGTGATAATTCTGCAGCAGACTCCAAAACATGGTTAGAAAACCACGCAGTGAATGAAGGCTCATGGTGGCCTGCATGGGATACATGGGTTAAAGCCTTAGATAATGCTCAAGTACCTGCCCGCGTACCCGGAGCTAGTAAGCTAAAAGCACTGGAAGACGCTCCTGGTACTTACGTTAAATCACGTATTGGTGAACCAACTCCCGTTTTAGAAGTGACTCAATTAGAAGGTGAAACTAAAAAAGCACCCGCTAAAAAAGTGGCTCCTAAAACAGAAGCTAAAGTAGAAAAGCCTGCGCCTAAAGCCAAAGCAGAACCTGTGAAAGCGGAAAAGCCTGCTGCTAAACCTAAAGCAGAAAAAGCTAAACCTGCTCCTAAAGCAGAACCTGTAAAAGCGGAAAAGCCTGCTGCTAAACCTAAAGCAGAAAAAGCTAAACCTGCACCTAAAGCAGAAGCTCCTAAGGCGGTAGTACCTGTTGAAACCGTAGTACCAGCGCCTAGCGCCCCTGCTCCTGTAGCGGCGGCAACACCAGCTGCCCCAATAGTGGCTCCTGCTCCTGTTGTGACTCCAGAAGTCAAAGCGCCAGAAGCTGTAGCAGTACCCACTAATCCAGAAACCAAACAATAATTTGGTAAGCATCAAAGTACTTAGCCCTCAATAAGAGGGCTAAGTACTTTTACTTTACATCGCTTTAGTAACTTTCTTAAGTACTAGGATATTCCGCCATACAGCGAATATGCTCGGTGACACTGCGACCCAATGGCGACAACTCATAGCCTCCCTCTAAACAGGATACTACCCTGCCCTCACCATAACGTTGGGCTATTCCGCACAATGCTTTAGTAATCCAAACATAGTCCGCCTCTACTAAATTAAAATCGCCCATATCATCTTCTAAATGCGAATCAAACCCAGCCGAAATTAAAATGAGTTGCGGCTTAAACTCCTCTAACGCGGGTAACCAACGCTCATAAACCGCAGAACGCCACTGGGCTGATTTAGTACCCCTAGGCAGAGGAAGATTAATCACATTCGGTAAATCCGTATCGGCCCCCTTGTGAGGGTAGTAAGGATGTTGGAACGATGAACAGAATAAAATGCGGGGATCATCTTTTACTGCTTCCTCCGTGCCATCACCATGATGTACGTCAAAATCAATAATAGCGACTCGCTCCAAACCATGATGGTCTAAAGCATGTTTAGCCGCTATGGCAATATTATTAAAAATACAAAAACCAGAAGAATGGTCTGGATAAGCATGATGCCCCGGTGGACGAATCGCACAAAAAGTATGACGATGTTTGCCACTCATGACCAAATCTACCGCTAAAATACCCGCCCCCGCCGCATGACGTGCCGCAGTTAGAGTATGCTTATTCATACCAGTGTCGCCATCCAGAGTAATCACTTCATCACCCGTAGGCGCTATCGCTTGAACACGTTCTAAATACTCCGGAGTATGAACCCGTTGTAGTTGATCCCAGTCGGCTTCTAGCGCATCATAATGATGACAAACCCAATCTACCCCTGATGCTATCAAACGGTTATTAATGGCGCCTAAGCGTTCGGCTGACTCTGGATGAAGATTATTTCCATTGTCATGCAACTCACAACTTAGGTGGGTAATTAGCGCAATCGTCATAGTAATTTACACTCCCACAATAAAAAATATGCTGCAATGCACAAACTAGGGTATACTAATACCCTTACATTTCTTGGTACTAAAATAACACAGAGATTTCGCAATGGGACACCATTATCTACACCAACTGTTGGCCTCTAATACCGTAGCGGTATTTGGCGTAAACGATGAACCCAATTCCACTGGGTCCCTAGTCATTACCAATTTAATAAAAGCACAATTCAAAGGTAAGATCCTTCCCATTTTTCCTAAATGCAAGGAAATTCAATCACTCACTAGCTATCCCAATTTAGATGCGGCTTTACAGCACTCGGGTTTGCATGTTGAGCTAGCCATTATTACGACTTCTGCTGATACCGTACCGAATATTATTGAACAATGTGGCGCGCATGGCGTTAAAGGCGCCATAATATTATCAGGTGGTTTTAGTGAGACTGCTCA
>JBDKGX010000102.1:0-8682 GCA_039797965.1 Pseudomonadota bacterium | reverse complement strand
ACGTGAACTGATTTTGCAAACTGAAAAAGTCGCCCAAGGTGAGCAACGTATTGTGGAACCTATTAAACATCCTGTGACTTATGAGGTAGCTCAACTGTCCGATAGCTTCGCCAGTATGTCTAAAACGCTGGCTGAGCGTACTGACTACATTAAACGCTTTGCTGCCCACGTTTCACACGAATTTAAAACGCCATTGACCTCTATGCAAGGGGCTTTAGAGTTACTTCAAGAACATCTAGAAACCATGACAGCCGAACGCCGCCAACGCTTTTTAGATAATCTCATGGTGGATACGCAACGCTTACGTAATTTGGTAACACGACTATTAGAACTCGCCCGCGCCGATGCACTAGAGCCGTCCAAACAAACCAGCATTTTACCTGAAACCTTGGATCTGATTGCTAATCGCTATCAAGAACGGGGGCTTACCTTAAAGTACTCCGAACTTTCCACTCACCCCCTACCTATTGCCCCTGAAGTACTGGATAGTATTTTAAATAACCTCTTTGAAAACAGTCAGCACCATAAAGCCACTGAAATACTAATTACCATGGAAGAGGTAGCTAGTACTTGGCATATTGATGTGGCTGATAATGGTGAAGGCATTTCACCAGCCAACCGCGATAAGATATTTACGCCCTTCTTTACTACACGCCGAGCACAGGGCGGGACAGGATTAGGTTTAGAAATCACTCAATCATTATTACGAGCTTATCGAGGTGATTTAGTGCTACTACCCACCGACGTAGGTGCAACGTTCCGCCTTAGCCTGCCACATCTATAAGAAATAATAATTTCTTATATAAAATATATAAATAATTCAATTATTTAACTAATGATTTATCTTTAAATATGAACCATTAGTAAGGTAAAGTATCGCTTAATGAATTAAATCTTATTACGCTCAACTCAATGGCTTATTAAAGCTATTAAGATAAAGCTAAGTAGTGGGTTTAATTTGATTAAAGATGGGTTTTCTACTCAGACTTGGTATTTACTCTCCTGACTACATCCGTCAATTTTGCAGATTTAAACGTAGTTCGTAGCACATTATCTCCTGTTAGGATTGACATTTTCTCTGACACCTCATATTGAGGAAACCAAGACCACATGGATGTGGACTTGGAATTTTTACTACCCCTCACATCCAACACTTACTACACCTCTAAGTACTTTCGCCCTCAGTACTCCATAATCCGTAACG
The DNA here is from genome assembly GCA_039797965.1 of Pseudomonadota bacterium. GTDB lineage: Bacteria > Pseudomonadota > Gammaproteobacteria > Thiotrichales > Thiotrichaceae > Thiofilum. The sequence continues at coordinate 7,478 of JBDKGX010000102.1, read as the reverse complement.
CTAAAGTGTACTAAGCATTAAGTCTAATCTCCGTTATAATAGTCAACTGTTTGACTCAACCTTACCCCACCTATGACTAGCCTAACTCAGCCTTTAATTTTGGTAGATGGTTCATCCTACTTATTCCGCGCTTACCATGCGTTACCTCCCCTCATGACTCGCTCAGGAATGGCTACAGGGGCAATGCATGGCGTTTTAAATATGTTGGACAAGTTACGCAAAGATTATCAACCTGAGTATATGGTGGTGGTGTTTGACGCTGCGGGTAAAACGTTTCGCGATCTGATTTATCCAGAATATAAAGCCAATCGCCCCCCTATGCCTGAAGATTTACGAGAGCAAATTCAGCCCCTCTTTGAAATTATTCGCGCTCAAGGTTATCCCCTATTACAAATTAATGATGTGGAAGCGGATGACGTGATTGGCACGTTAGCGACTCGCTTTGCAGGTGATGTACTCATCTCTACGGGTGACAAAGATATGGCACAATTGGTTAATGAGCGAGTCCATCTCATTAATACCATGAGCGAAAGTTATCTCGACACTGCGGGTGTTAAAAACAAATTTGGCGTACTACCTGAGCAAATCCGTGACTATCTAAGTTTAGTGGGTGATAACGTAGATAATATTCCAGGGGTCGATAAGGTGGGCCCCAAAACTGCTGTCAAATGGCTCTCTGAATACGGCTCACTCCAAGGCGTTATAAATAATGCCGATAAAATAGGGGGCAAGGTGGGCGAAAATTTACGGGCGGCTTTAGCACATTTGCCCTTAACTTATCAGCTCGTCACTATCAAATGCGATGTAGAGCTAGATTGCTCATTTGATGCATTACGTATGCAAGCCGAAAATACGCTACTCCTTCAAGAGCTGTATGCTCGTTATGAATTTCGTACCCGTTTAGCAGCACTCACAAAAGCCCAACCAAAAACCGCTAAAAAAACGAGTACCTTACCACCCCAAGAAGCTACTACACAAAGTACTCCGACACCCTTCCCACTAATTTTAGAACCCAGTACTTTAAGTACGACTAGTGAGTTACCAACGCCCCAACCTATTAATAAGGGTGAAGCTCAGTACTCAACTATTTTTACTCAAACGGAATTGGAGGCTTTAGTTGTACAACTTAAAAAAGCCCCTTTATTTGCTTTTGATACGGAAACAACTAGCTTAAATGCGTTGGAAGCTGAGTTAGTGGGTATTTCGATTTCAACCCAAGCAGGCATAGCAGCTTATATCCCGCTGGCACATGATTACATAGGCGCACCAGAACAACTCAACCGTGAACAAGTACTTCAGGTACTTAAACCTATACTCGAAGGCCCTCAGTACTCAAAGGTCGGGCAAAATCTGAAATACGATTTTACGGTCATGCAAAACTACGGTATTACCCTACAAGGTCTGACCCATGACACCATGCTGGAATCGTATGTACTCGATGCCACCGCCAATCGTCACGACATGGATACACTGGCTGAGAAAGTACTTAATCATAAAACCATCCGCTTTGAAGAGATTGCAGGCAAAGGCAAAAAACAGCTTACGTTTAACCAAATTGATCTGACTCAAGCCGCCCCTTATGCCGCAGAAGATGCGGATATTACTTTACGTCTACACCAACAGTTTTGGCCTAAAATAGCGGCTGAACCTGCCTTGACTCAGGTATATCAAACCATTGAAATTCCAGTGATTCCTGTCCTATCTCGTATGGAGCGTCATGGCGTAAAAATTGATACTTTATTGTTAAGTACTCAAAGCCAAGAACTCACTAAGCGCATTGATGAAATCACACTAGAAGCGTTTAAAGTAGCAGGACAGGAATTCAATCTGTCATCGCCCAAACAATTACAAGAAATTCTTTTTGAAAAACTGCAGATTCCTCTTGAAGGCGTGCGTAAAACCCCAACAGGGCAACCCTCTACGGCTGAGGATGTATTAGAAGTATTGGCAGAAAATTATGAATTACCACAATTAATTTTAGAGCACCGCACCCTTAGCAAATTAAAGTCGACCTATACGGATAAGCTTCCTGCACAAGTTAATTCACGCACGGGACGGGTGCATACCTCTTATCACCAAACTGGAACTGTAACGGGGCGCTTATCCTCTAGTGATCCTAATTTGCAGAATATTCCCATTCGTAGTGCTGAGGGTCGCAAAATTCGCCAAGCCTTTATTGCGGACTCGGGTTTTAAATTAGTGGCGGCAGATTATTCGCAAATCGAGCTACGCATTATGGCGCATTTATCGAATGATGCGAGTTTGCTAAAAGCCTTTAGTGCTGGAGCAGATATTCACAAGGCGACGGCTGCTGAGGTATTTCATACGCCCTTGGATCAAGTGACTCAAGACCAACGTCGTGCCGCCAAAGCTATTAACTTCGGTTTGATTTATGGCATGTCGGCGTTTGGTTTAGCTAAACAACTAGGGATTGAACGCCGCGAAGCACAACAATATATAGAGTTATATTTTGCACGTTATCCAGGGGTTAAACAGTACATGGAAAGTACTCGTGAACGTGCAAAAACTTTAGGTTATGTAGAAACTTTATTTGGGCGACGTTTACCTGTGCCCGATATAAATTCTCGTAATGCTGCACAGCGTCAATATGCCGAGAGAACAGCCATTAATGCTCCCATGCAAGGAACTGCAGCTGATATTATGAAAAAAGCAATGGTTGCGGTGGACAACTATTTACAGACTCATGAGTCGTCTATTCGTATGATTCTTCAAGTCCATGATGAGCTGGTTTTTGAAGTACCTGACGCACTCGTCAAAGATTTTAAACTCATACTTGCACCATTAATGACCCAAGTTGTAACGCTTAAAGTACCGCTATTAGTAGAGATAGGTGAAGGTACGCACTGGGATGATGCTCATTAGTAAAACTAATCTAAATAAGTTAAACCCGACTGAGATACTCTGGCAACTTAATGATTAAGAGCTTGAATAATGGGGATTGCCATTCATAGTCATAATCTGTTTATATTAGGCACGTGGCAGTTAGGCTGCCGTGGTTACTTCATTTTAAACTCTAGGAGATGTCTCATGATCGTGGGTAAATTAAAAAAAATCGCTCCCTTAGCAGTCCTGATTGCTGGGCTACTCTCAGGTGCAACAGCTTATGCAGCGGATGCGATTAAAATTGGCGTCGCAGGGCCATTCACTGGCGCCAATGCTGCCTTCGGTGAGCAATTTTGGAAGGGTGCAGAAGCTGCCGCTAAAGACATCAACGATGCAGGTGGAATCAATGGTTCAATGGTTGAACTGGTAAAAGCGGATGATGCTTGCGAACCTAAACAAGCCGTTGCGGTCGCTAATCGTTTAGTAGATAACGATAAAGTTGTCGCTGTTGTTGGTCATTTCTGTTCTTCCTCTACGATTCCAGCCAGTGAAATTTATGCAGAAGCCAATATTCTGGATATCACTCCTGCTTCTACTAATCCTAAAGTCACTGATCGTGGTCTAAAAAGCGTGATGCGTATGTGTGGTCGTGATGACCAACAAGGTACGGTAGCCGCTGATTATATTATTGAAAAATTAAAGGCTAAAAATGTCGCTGTTATCCATGACAAAGATACCTACGGTCAAGGTCTAGCCGATGCCACTAAAGCCCGCTTAAATGAAAAAGGCATTAAAGAAGTACTGTATGAAGGTTTGACTCGTGGCGAGAAAGACTTCAATGCGCTCGTGACCAAAATCAAAGGGGCTGATGCTGATGTTGTGTACTTCGGTGGTTTACACACTGAAGCGGGTGCTTTAATTCGTCAACTACGCGAACAAGGTTCTAAAGCAGTATTCGTATCCGGTGATGGTATTGTTTCTGAGCAATTAGTGACTGGAGCGGGTGGACCACAATTTGTTGAAGGCGTGCGCCATACCTTCGGTCGTGATCCTTTAACCATTGCTGAAGGTAAAGACGTAGCAGCCAAAATCCAAGCCGCGGGTTATAAACCAGAAGGCTATACCCTCTACGCCTATGCTTCTATGCAATCCGTAGCTGAAGCACTGAAAAACGCTAAAACCACGGACGGTGATAAATTAGCAGATTGGCTCAAAGCCAATGGCGCTAGTACTGTTCTAGGTAAAAAAGAATGGGATGATAAAGGCGACCTCAAAGTATCTGACTATGTCATGTACGTTTGGGACAAAGAAGGCAAATATAAAATGGAAGAGTAAGCACTCGCTTACCTAATCAGTGATAACTCTGACTGGCTTTGCCTGTCGGGGTTATCCCCTCACTCTCACCACTCCCCCTTGAAGCCACAGCTAGGCGGTTACAATGGAATTTCATATTTTAGGTCAACAATTAGTAAATGGGTTGGCACTCGGCTCTATTTACGGACTCATTGCCGTCGGCTATACCATGGTCTACGGCATTATTGGCATGATTAACTTTGCACATGGCGATGTGTATATGGTGTCTGCTTACATTACTGCCATTTGTATTGCAGTATTATCTTACTTTGGCATTAGCTCAGCTGCTTTTTTAATTATTATCACTTTAATAGTCACGATGTTCATAGTCTCCTTATATGGCTGGAGTATTGAACGTATAGCCTACAAACCGTTACGTAATTCTCCACGACTGGCTCCACTGATTTCCGCGATTGGCGTGTCGCTAGTGTTGCAGAATTATGTGCAAGTCAGCCAAGGTGCTAAAACCCAAGCCGTTCCTACTATCCTTCCGGGTGTGTTCCGGTTTGGTAATGAAACTGATTTCTTCCAAATCACTTATATCCAAGTACTATTGGTCGTGGTGTCCTTTGCGAGTATGGCGTTGCTAACTTATATCATTCAAAAAACCTCGCTGGGTCGCCAATGCCGTGCCGTACAACAAGACCCTAAAATGGCAGCGATTTTAGGCATTAATACCGACCGGATTATTTCTACTGTATTCGTACTGGGTGCTGCTATGGCTGCTATTGCAGGGGTACTGGTAACACTCAACTATGGCTCTTTTGATTTCTCTGTTGGTTTTATTACAGGCGTAAAAGCCTTTACTGCAGCTGTATTAGGGGGCATTGGCTCACTACCCGGAGCGATGTTAGGCGGGATTATTTTAGGTATGTCAGAATCGTTGTTTTCAGGCTTTGTGAATACAGACTACAAAGACGTTTTCGCTTTCTCACTCTTGGTACTGGTACTCATTTTCCGCCCCAGTGGCTTATTGGGTAAACCGTTGGTGGAGAAAGTATAATGTTTAGTAATCCCAATGACCCACCCGTATTAGCGGCTTTTAAAGACTCTCTATTAGTGGGAGTGATAGCCCTACTCATTTTTGGTCCTATTTCAGGGATTATCCTTGATGGCTATAGTTTTAATACTCACTTCAAAACGCCTTTAATATTAGCGACGATAGTGTTTGCTGGGCGCTTTGCTTATCAGATGGCAATGCTGACTCCGTGGGGTCAAAAATTTTTAGAAAGGCTGGCCTTCAGTAAAGGCAAACGTAGTGTGTACGTAGGTTCGCCGAACGACCATAAGTACTTATGGATTATTTTATTAGTACTGTTTGCTGCGGGTTTGATCTTACCCTTTTACCTGAGTAAATATGCTTTAACCGTTGCTATTCTGGCGATTATTTATGTACTACTGGGTCTAGGTCTGAATATTGTAGTGGGTTTAGCCGGTCTACTCGATTTAGGCTTTGTGGCATTTTATGCGGTCGGTGCTTATACCTTTGCTTTAGGCTCACAATATATCGGTCTAGGCTTTTGGACAGCTATCCCTGTTGCTGCGGCCTTGGCAGCCATTTTTGGCGGGATTTTAGGGTTTCCTGTCTTGCGTATGCACGGTGACTATCTCGCTATTGTGACCTTGGGTTTTGGTGAGATCATTCGCCTAGTACTTAATAACTGGACTAGCTTTACAGGAGGGCCTAATGGGGCAAAAGCGGCTGAGCCAACCCTGTTTGGTTTAGAGTTTACTCGCACCGCTAAAACGGAAGGGCACATTCCGTTCCATGAGTTTTTTGGCACTGTTTATAACCCTAATACCAAATTCATCTTCTTATATATCGTAGTCTTTTTGATGGCGTGCCTCATGATTTTCTTCTTTAGTCGTTTGCGTAGTATGCCAATGGGGCGGGCGTGGGAAGCCTTGCGTGAGGATGAAATTGCCTGTCGCTCGTTAGGTATTAATCACGTTATCGTCAAACTCAGCGCCTTCATGATGGGAGCGATGACAGGGGGTATTGGCGGGGTATTCTTTGCGGCACAACAAGGGGGCTTTGTGAATCCTACCTCTTTCACCTTCTTTGAATCAGCGTTGATTCTAGCCATTGTTGTCTTGGGGGGAATGGGGTCAACGGTAGGGGTGGTGATTGCTGCATTAGTACTGACTTTACTCCCTGAAGTACTCCGCGATTTCTCTGATTACCGCGTCTTGGTATTCGGTGGCTTAATGATCTTTATGATGTTGTGGAAACCGCGTGGCTTCTTACCCATTCGCCGTCCTTACTTTTCTAAGGAGGGTCAAGCATGACGACTACCCCGCTATTAAGTGTTCAAGGTCTGACCATGCGATTTGGTGGGATTTTGGCACTGAATAATGTCAACTTTGAAGTGCAAAAAGGCTCGATCACGGCTTTGATTGGTCCCAATGGTGCTGGTAAAACCACGGTTTTTAACTGTGTAACGGGGTTTTATAAAGCCACCGAAGGGCAAATTATTCTGCATGATAAGGGGCACGAAGTTAATTTACGCAAAGTACTAGGTGAAAAATTTAAGTGGAGTGATTACGTCAATCCTTCCGCCTTTGCTGAGCGTTTATATTACAAAGCCTTTGGTGGCTCACATCGCGTCAATCAAGCAGGCGTGGCACGTACTTTCCAAAACATTCGCCTCTTTCGTGAAATGACGGTCGTGGAAAATCTATTGGTTGCCCAACATCGTCATTTAGATCGCAATTTGATTCGCGGTACTTTAAATACTAAAAGCTATCGAGCCTCTGAAAAGCGAGCTTTGGATAATGCCTACTACTGGTTAGAGGTCGTTAATCTCACTGAAGACGCTAATCGCTTAGCAGGTGATTTACCGTATGGCAACCAACGCCGTTTAGAAATCGCTCGTGCTATGTGTACTGAGCCAAAGCTGGTTTGTTTGGACGAACCTGCGGCAGGTTTAAATCCCCGTGAAACCGTTGAACTCAGTACTTTAATTCGCCACTTGCGTGATAAACACGACGTGACGGTTCTTTTGATTGAGCACGATATGGGCTTAGTGATGGGTATTTCGGAGCACATTGTGGTACTCGATTATGGTCAAGTGATTGCCTCCGGTACGCCAAAAGAAATTGAGGTGAATCCTAAAGTACTCGCTGCGTATTTAGGCACTGAAGAGGGAGACGCATAATGGCTGACTATATGTTAGAAATTAATGGAGTCGATGCCTCATATGGCCCGATTCAAGCGTTACGCAATGTGAGTATGAACGTATCCCAAGGCGAAATTGTCACCTTGATCGGAGCGAATGGTG
>JBDKGX010000101.1:0-8688 GCA_039797965.1 Pseudomonadota bacterium | reverse complement strand
AGAGCTGATTTTATTTTATTAGATGATTCTTTAGCCCTGAAGCAAACGTGGGTGCTAGGTCAGCGTTGTATTTAAGCAAGTCTCTATGGTAATTGTTGCGTTAATGCGACATTCTCGTTATGTTTGCTAGTCTTAAGGTCATGACTAATTTACATAGCAACGGAGTTTGCACAAGTGAGTGGCGAGCTGGTTAGTTCTACACATTCTGATGAGAGTTGCCAATTTCTCATTGCGCAATTTGTGAATCAAACGGGTGATAAAGGCGCCCAGTTAATTTCAGTATTGCGCCAGTATATCCGCTTTTGTCATTACAAAATGCAAGTACTGAGTACCGAAGATCAGCAGGAGCTGTTACAAGATATTGCGTTAAAGTTATTAGAGTGTCCCATCCCTACTAAACATTGTAATGCTTGGTTGTTTACTTTAGTCCGTAATCAGTATATCGATTTTTTACGTCACCATTCCCATACCACACGGATTTTTGAGCCTGATAGTGATGGAGTACTTCAGGAGATTCATGCGCCTTTAGTACCTACTCATGAAAATCTTTATTTAGAAATGGATTGTCTTGAGCGGGTTTTTCAAGTGATTGAACAGCAGGCGACGGGAGCTATGGATATGTTAATTTATGAGCACTATGCTTTAGGTAGGAGCAATGCTGAAATTGCTCAATTAACGGAGCGTACGGAAAGTGCTATTGGTAAACGTATTTCATTGCTTCGTGAGCGTGTGCGCCAATTACGTGCCACCTTATGTTAGATTAGGTAGGACTGCGGATGACTCAAACTCCCCCTGAACCTCTAGAGCCAGAATCTGATTCACAAACTGAGTGGAATGCAATTGTTGCTGGAAAGCGATTACCTAACTCCTCCATTCCTGAGCATGCCGAAGCAGAAGCTGTTCGTCAGGCGCTGTTATGGCGTCATGCTAAAAGTACTGCATTAACGGTATCCCCAACGGAAGCTGAAAGGCTATTTAAACAACTGCATGTACAACTTCAAATAGAGAAAGTCAGTAGTTGGCAACGCTGGGGGCGAGGTATTATTTGGAGTTCAAGTTTAATCCTTATGGGTTTTGGGGCAGGTTATGGTGTAGTTAAATGGACTGAAAGTACTCAGACTAACCCTGCTACTCAGCCCACTATAGAAACATCTGCTACTTTAGCTTTACCCGCTTTAAGTACTCTGAATCATAAGGCGACTAATCCCGCTACTTTAAGTGATTTACCCTCCATGCTTACTATCCCTAGTGGAAGTTATAGGATGGGGTGTAGTGCGGGGTGGGATGATGATTTAGGAGGATGTCGTGATAATGAGTTTCCTGCTCACTCTGTAACTCTACCTAGCTTTGAGTTGAGTAAATACGAAGTTACGGTAGGACAATTTAAGCGGTTTGTGGCCGAAACCCAGTACAAAACTACTGCAGAGCAGACTGGCGAGGGTTGTACCGTTACTGATCCCAAATTAGCAGGGAAGTGGGTTTTACATCCAGCGAGTAATTGGCGCTCCCCTGGTTTTGCTCAGACGGATGTACATCCTGTAGTATGCATTAGTTGGCAAGATACCCAGCAGTATATCCAATGGTTAAATAAAACTACTTCTCAAGCCTATCGGCTTCCTACAGAGGAGGAGTGGGAGTACGCAGCCCGTGGCGGCAAAGTGACCGCTTTTGCATGGGGTAGCCAACCCAGTCGTAATTTTGCTAATTACCAAGGTCAAGGGGAGTTAGATCAATGGCAATACACGGCACCCGTAGGTCAGTTTTCTAGCAATGCGTATGGCTTACATGATATGGCAGGCAATGTATGGGAGTGGGTGGATAATTGCTGGCGTGCAAATTATTTAGTGCAAACTATGGATAAGTCAGAATGTGAAGGGCATTTAAGGACAAGAAGAGGAGGCGCGTGGGATAATCAGCCGCCTAATATGCGACCTGCATATCGCAGTTCAGGAAATGAACTTGAGAGAAGTTTTTTGTATGGGTTTCGAGTGGCTCGCTCACTGCCGTGATAAGCCACTGTAGGTCTAGAGCTTTTAAGTCACCGCGCGCAGCACGCATCAAATTAACGTACTGTAACACTGTTCGTACTCCAATCTACTAAACCATAACCACAGCTAAATGTTTTCGCTGTAGCGGTGGTGCAAGCAGTTGGAGCTTTAGGATTAGCATTGGTAGCAGTACTTAATGCAAAACAAGCTAGGGTTACCATCGCCCATATGAGCCAAGTAGTTTTGGTCATGCGTAAATTCATAGCAAGCATCCTTTTATTTTGAGATTAGGCTAAACACTTAGACTGCGTTATGCTGTTTTAGTGCTGTTACTAGATATAACGATTCAGCTTTTATTTATTTACGGGCAGCGTAGAAAAAATTTATTAGCTCAACCTGAATATAAGTTATTAGTCATTGTCTTTTCAGCTTAGGTTCAAATAATTATGTCGCTATCACGTCGTACTTTTTTAACTACATTAGCCGCCTGTTCCTTGAGTATTGGTCATATGAATAAAGGTTACGCTAAAACCCCACAAATATTAGTTTTGGGGGCTGGTATCGCTGGCTTAGCAGCTGCCAAAACGCTTAAAGAGCAGGGGTTTTCAGTGACCGTTCTCGAGGCTCGCGAGCGTATAGGGGGGCGGATTCATACCAGTCATCTTTGGGAGGGGTTGCCTATGGATTTGGGCGCTTCTTGGATTCATGGACAAGATCATAATCCTATTACCCGCTTAGCAAATACTATTCAGGCTAAACGGGTAGCTACCCATTATGATAGTAATGAGCTCTATATCGCTCCCGAGCTTGTAAAACAAGGGGTTAAAAGTACTAATGAAGACAAACTGCAGCGTTTAGTCCATAAAGCCTTAAAGCAGGCGGCTGAGCTAGAGGCGGATATTTCTGTAAAAGAAGCAGTAGCTCAAGCGATGCCCGCCGATATGTCTCCTAGTGCTAAAGCCCAACTGAGCTTTTATCTTAATAGTAAATACGAGCAGGAGTACTCAGGCTCAACACGCGAATTATCCGCCCAAACTTTTGAGGATAATGAGGAGTTTGAAGGGGATGATGTGTTATTTCCTCAGGGTTACTCCCAGATAACCGAGTACTTAGCCCAAGGGTTAACCCTTAAACTGAATCAAGTCGTGTCTAAGGTGGAGTACTCCGATCAAGGCGTCAAAGTCACTACTCAAAATCATGAGTACTTTGCTGATCATGTCATCGTGACTTTACCTTTAGGGGTTTTAAAGCGTAAAACGGTACAATTTATCCCGCCTTTACCTGCAAATAAACAACAAGCTATTGAAAAATTAGGCATGGGTTTATTGAATAAAGCCTTTTTAAGGTTTGATAAGGTGTTTTGGCCTAAAGAGATTGATTGGCACGAGTACTTATCAATGGAGGCGGGGCGCTGGGTGGAGTGGGTGAGCTTTGCTAAAGTGGGGGCGCCCGTGCTACTAGGCTTTAATGCGGCGGATCGAGCCCGTGAAGTGGAAAAGTGGACTGATCAAGCCTTGATTGAGGATGCGATGCAAGTACTGCGTACTATGTTTGGTAACCCTATCCCTAATCCCGTTTCAGCACAGATTACTCGATGGGCACAAGACCCTTATGCCTATGGTTCGTATTCATTTAATGCGGTAGGCAGTACCAACCAAGATCGTAAAGCATTAGCGAGTACTTTAAATAATCGAGTACTGTGGGCGGGAGAGGCGACCAGTGTAGATTATGCTGGAACAGTGCATGGTGCTTATTTAAGTGGTGTACAAGCGGCTAAAGCGTTAATAAAACTAGTGTAAAGCTAAAGTACTCAGGATTTAAGATAGGGATTCTTTATGTCAGACAATAAAAGTACTCAGATAAATCAAGATATTCGCGATTTTCGTCAGCCGATGGTGACTTCGGTGGGGATTATTTTGGGCTTTTTAATGAATTTTCTCGCACAGTGGGCGATTGCCGATGATGATAATCCGGCTATTCAAACCTTAGCCGATGGTGTAGTGGCCAGTACTTTATTGGTAGGGATTGGGCTAATGATCTTTGTGTTATTTAAGCTCTTGACCAATAAGTATGATACTGCTCAGGCAGGGGTGTATTACCAAGGGATTTTTCGTTGGTATATGGCAGCGATTATAGTGTCGTTTTTAGGGTTAGCTTCGGCATTATTTATCTAAGGTTTATCTAAGATAAGCGAGTCATTTCGTCTCTAGGGGTTATCCCAGTAAGGGGAGTCTGATAGGATAGCCGCCTTGTTTTAACCACAATAATTGATTGTCATGACTCGCACAGACTCACTTAAAAACGCCCTGTCCCAACGCATCCTCATTCTCGATGGTGCGATGGGCACTATGATCCAACGCTATAAATTACAAGAAGCGGATTATCGCGGTGAGCGTTTTAAAGATTGGCACCAAGATGTTAAAGGCAATAATGATCTATTAGTCCTCACCAAACCTGAGGTTATTGCTGAAATCCATGCTCAGTACTTGGCGGCAGGCGCCGATATTCTTGAAACCTGTACTTTTAATGCCACTCGTGTGTCTATGCATGATTATGGTATGGAAGATTATGCCTATGAAATCAATGTCGAGGCAGCCAAATTAGCCCGCACGGTAGCGGATCAATACAGTACACCTACTAAACCCCGCTTTGTCGCCGGAGTACTGGGACCTACCTCACGTACTTGCAGTATTTCACCTGATGTGAATGATCCCGGCTTTCGCAATGTTACCTTTGATGAGTTAGTAACCAACTATATCGAATCCACTCGTGGGCTGATTGCAGGGGGTTCGGATATTATTTTAATTGAGACCATTTTTGATACTTTAAATGCCAAAGCGGCCGTTTTTGCCGTCAAAAAAGTGTTTGATGAAGATGGTATTACCTTACCGATTATGATTTCTGGCACGATCACCGATGATTCAGGACGGACTCTTACCGGACAAACCACCGAAGCGTTTTATAACTCGCTGGCGCATGCGGATGCCTTATCGTTTGGTCTCAATTGTGCGTTAGGCCCTGACAAATTACGTCAGTACGTTGAGGAAATGTCTCGTGTATCGGCCACTTATGTCTCAGCGCATCCGAACGCAGGTTTACCTAATGAAATGGGTGAATACGATTTAGACCCTCCTGAAATGGCGGCGCAAGTCCAAGAATGGGCGGAAAAAGGCTTTTTAAATATTGTGGGGGGCTGTTGCGGTTCTTCACCTGCGCATATTAAAGCCATTGCTGAGGCGGTCGCTGCTCTTCCTCCGCGTCCTTTACCTGCCATTGAACCACAACTTCGTTTGTCGGGTTTAGAGCCGTTCAATGTCGGTAAAAATAGCTTATTTGTGAATATCGGTGAGCGTACCAATGTCACAGGGTCGGCGAAATTCAAACGTTTGATTAAAGACGGACAATATACCGAAGCCTTAGCTGTTGCATTAGAGCAAGTCGAGGGGGGCGCTCAAGTCATTGACGTCAATATGGATGAAGGCTTACTGGATGCGGAAAAGGAAATGAATCGTTTCCTCAATCTGATTGCTTCAGAGCCGGATATTGCCCGTGTACCAGTGATGGTCGATTCGTCCAAGTGGGATGTCATTGAAGCGGGCTTAAAATGTATTCAAGGCAAAGGTATTGTCAACTCGATCTCGATGAAAGAGGGCGAGGCTAAATTCATTGAGCAAGCCAAACTAGTACGGCGCTATGGTGCTGCGGTAATTGTCATGGCGTTTGATGAAAAAGGGCAAGCCGACACTAAAGAGCGCAAAATCGAGATTTGCAGTCGTGCTTATAACATTCTCACTGAGCAAATCGGCTTCCCGCCCGAAGATATTATTTTCGATCCCAATATTTTTGCCGTAGCCACAGGGATTGACGAACACAATAACTATGCAGTGGATTTCATCGAGGCGACTCGTTGGATTCGGCAAAACCTGCCTCACGCACATGTGTCGGGTGGGGTGTCGAATGTGTCGTTTTCTTTCCGTGGCAACAATCCCGTGCGTGAAGCGATTCATAGTGTGTTCTTGTATCACGCGATTCAAGCGGGCATGGATATGGGGATTGTTAACGCTTCACAAATGGAAGTGTATGACGATATTCCACTGGAATTACGCAATGCCGTTGAGGATGTGATTTTAAATCGTGATGCGGGTTCAACGGAGCGCTTATTAGACATTGCCCCGAAATATAAAGGCGATGGCAAAGCTGAAGAGAAAAAAGAAGATTTAGAGTGGCGCTCGTGGCCAGTAGAAAAGCGTCTGGAACATGCGTTGGTGAAGGGGATTGATGCTTATGTCGATCAGGATACTGAAGAAGCGCGGATAAAGTTAGGTCGCCCTTTATTAGTTATCGAAGGCCCTCTCATGGATGGGATGAACGTGGTTGGTGACTTATTTGGTGCGGGCAAAATGTTCCTACCCCAAGTGGTCAAATCCGCACGGGTGATGAAAAAAGCGGTGGCGTATCTCGATCCTTTCATGGCAGCCGAGAAAGCAGGTGACCTGCAAGCCAATGGCAAAATTCTAATGGCAACGGTCAAGGGTGATGTGCATGACATCGGTAAAAACATTGTAGGGGTCGTACTGCAATGTAATAACTACGACGTGATTGATCTGGGTGTCATGGTTCCCGCCGAAAAAATCCTGCAAGTCGCCCGTGAGCAAAATGTTGATATTATTGGTTTATCCGGTTTGATTACACCCTCGCTGGATGAGATGGTGCATGTAGCGAAAGAGATGCAACGTCAAGATTTTCATGTCCCACTCATGATTGGGGGCGCAACCACTTCCAAGATTCATACTGCGGTGAAAATCGAGCCACAGTACCAAAATGATATGGTGGTGTATGTGCCAGATGCTTCGCGTGCGGTTGGAGTGGCAAGTACTTTATTATCCAAAGAGTTAAAGCCTAATTATGTGGCTGAGCTGCGTAAGGAGTATGAGCAAGTACGAGTAAAACGGGCGGTAAATCAGACCGAACGTAAGTTGATTTCGATTGCAGATGCGCGCGCGAATGGGTTTAAAGGGGATTGGACAAACTATAGCCCTATTAAGCCTAAAGTACTCGATCAACAAAGTACTTGGGTGTTTGATGAGTATCCGTTAGATGAGTTAGTGGAACGTATTGATTGGACACCATTTTTCCGTAGTTGGGAATTGGCGGGACGTTATCCAGATATTTTGACGGATGAAGTAGTGGGGACTGAGGCGACTCAGTTATTTGCGGATGCTAAGGCGATGTTGGCTAAGTTGGTAGCTGAAAAATGGATTCAAGCTAAAGCGATTGTCGGCTTTTTCCCAGCTAATGCGGTGGGGGATGATACTGAGCTTTATACCGATGAATCACGCTCCCAAGTACTGAGTACTTTGCATCATTTGCGTATGCAAATGGATAGAAATGGTCAACAACCCAACTATAGTTTAGGGGATTTTGTAGCACCAAAAGTGACAGGCAAAGCGGATTGGGTTGGTGCTTTTGCGGTCAGTACTGGGTTTGGAATTGAGTCACATTTGGCGGCATTTCGTGCGGCAAATGATGATTACAGTGCGATTATGCTGGAGGCGTTGTGTGATCGATTTGCTGAAGCCTTGGCGGAGCGCATGCATGAGCGGGTACGTAAGGAGTTCTGGGGCTATGCCTCGGATGAAGTACTCGATAATAATGCCCTGATTGCGGAAAAGTATCAGGGGATTCGTCCCGCACCGGGCTATCCGGCATGTCCTGATCATACTGAAAAGGCGACCCTGTGGGAGTTGTTGGAGGTGGAAAAACGGATTGGGATTAAGATTACGGAGTCGTTTGCGATGTATCCCGCAGCGTCGGTGTCGGGTTGGTATTTTAGTCATCCTGAGTCGCGTTATTTTGGGATTGGTCGGGTTGCGCGCGATCAGGTCGAAGATTACGCCAAGCGTAAGGGTATGACGATGGAGGAGGCTGAAAAGTGGCTGAGTCCAGTGTTGGGGTATGAGGTTTAGGAAATAGAACTTATGCGACTAACTAATTTCAAAATCAGAAACTTTCGGGGCATTCGCTCACTAGATTTGCGGCTGGAGCGCGATGTCACCGTGCTGATCGGTGAAAACAACAGCGGCAAAACCTCTATTCTGGAAGCTATGCGTATCGGACTGGACATCATCAAGTCGGAAAAAATGATTAATTTCAGCGAATACGATTTTTACCGTGACCAGTCAGCTACCGAGTTGGAGCAGTGCAACCCCATTAACCTCATCTTCCAGTTTGAAGAGACCGAAGAATACCCATGGGATGCGCAGATCACCCAAGCACTGAATGATGTCATCGTGGGTGACGAGTTCCAAACCATCAAGCTCCGTATCACCGCCCAATTTGATGCCGAGGAAAAGCTCATCAAGCAAACCTTCGGCTTTCTGGACGATGCCGACAATGAAATGCAAGGCAAGCAAGGTTTCCTGAAAGAACTCAAAAAGCTCCGCCCGTTCTTTTACCAATCCGCATTGCGGGCAGCCAAAGATGAATTTCAGGCATCGGGTTCTTTCTGGTCATCTTTCCTAAAAGACAAAAGTATTGCCCCAGACATACGCCAGCAATTGGAGGCTGACCTGAATGCTGTCAATCGCCGAGTCGTTGATGCTCACGCCAGCTTCAAGGATGTTACCGACGAAGTACAACATTTGCACCGTTTGGTATCCGTGGGTAAAGCGGATGCTGTCAGCGTAGACCCGCGCCCGGC
>JBDKGX010000100.1:0-8730 GCA_039797965.1 Pseudomonadota bacterium | reverse complement strand
CATCCACTAAGGCACGGGCTTGCTTACCTGAACCTCCATGCGAGCGGTCAATGGTAAGATTATCGCCAGTTTTTTCTTTCCAATACTGAGTAAACGCTACACCTACGTCGGCATAAAGCTCACGAGTAGGGTCATACGATACGTTTAATAAAGTAACATCGGCTGCGTGGCTGAAAGAGCTAAATGTGTTAATACCAACAATCAGCGCGGCACCAATCAGAGTGCGTTTAAAGTTTGAAAATGCCATGTCTAAATCCCGTAATCTGTGAGTGATGTGTCTGTGTGATAGGAATAGTAAGGGGGCGGCTTATCAAAAAGAACTAATATAATTCGCTATGCTTATTCGTAAATGTGATTTAGAGATGAATGAGTTAGTTTAAAATTAGATAATGAGCAATGTCATTTGTGCTTTAAAAAAGAACAAACCATTTTTTGACTGAAAGCTAACAGTCTGGTGGTGATATCTCACGCTTTGTAAGTAGTACTGCCTAATACTCACCCTTATGATAAGCCATTAAGCATTATAAATAAGGATGCGGTATGGCACGGTTGCATCAAGAGTTAGGCATTGTGAGTGGGACTAGTTTATTAACCACCTCATTATTGGGGACAGGCATTTTTGTGATTCCTGCCTTGGGCGCTACAGTGGCTCAACACGACTCGTTGTGGTCATGGTTGTTATTAATTTTATTAGTTATTCCTTTAGGGCTAACTTTTGCTGAGCTAGGGCGGCGCTATCCTCATGCAGGCGGAGTGAGTCACTATATTAGTCGTAGTTTTGGCGCTCAATGGGAAATGCTGACAGCATTATTATTTCTAACCGTAATCCCAGTGGGTCTGCCCGCGGCTTTAATGATTGCTGTGGGATTTATACAGTCGGTTGTGCCTTTATCTTCTTGGGAAGTGTTGATAATACAGGCAGTTACTCTATTGGCTATGCTGGGATTAGGCTTAGCGGGGGCTAAGACTTCGGGGCATGTACAATTACTGATTGCCTTATTGATCATTGGTATGGTGGTTGCCCTGTGGTGGTCAGCAGGGATTACAGCCAGTGATGTCACACCGCCTGCAATAAGCACGGATACGATACCTGAGATTACTCGAGCCATGGGAGTGATGTTTTGGTGCTTTGTAGGCTTAGAAGCGTTTGCACATTTAGGGGAAGAGTTTCGCCGCCCTGAACGTGACTTACCGATAGCAATTTTATTGGGGATTTTAATCGCGGGGCTGTTGTATTGGGCTTGTGCAGTGGTAGTGATTAAGCTGGGTGCTTATGGTTCGCAAGCGGCTAATACGCAGTCAGTGCCACATATGGTCAGCCTACTGTTTGGTGAAAAAGCACGATGGATAGCTGCAGTGATTGGTTTTCTAGCGTGTTTTGCGTCCATGAATATTTATGTTCAAGGGTTTTCGCGGTTGATTTGGAGCTTAGCTGATGAAGGTAAATTGCCAGAGTACTTTGCCCTAACTAACGCTCGTAAAATTCCAGTACGGGCGTTATGGGCTACCGTTTTAACTTGTTTAGGTTTTGCAATTTTATTCTGGTGGTGGGGCAGTGAGTTAGATGCTCTGATTCGTTATGCCAATGGCAACTTTGTCTTGTTGTACTTACTGTGCATGTTGGCAGGGGTGAAACTACTTGTTGGTTGGGCGCGAGCCGTTGCGGTGGTAAGTGCTATTTTATGCGGTTTTATGTTTGTGTTTTTAGGCGAGGAAAGCCTTTATGCACTGATGATCGTAGGCTTGTTTCTAATTTATTACTCATTTAATACAAGGGGGCGTAAACAAATATCATCTAAGGCGTCTTGATAAAGGTAAGTCGTTTTTAAACCCCCTATTTATCAAGGAGTGACATCATGGTACTTATGCAAAAGCTGAGTTATATATTAGCCAGTACTTTAATCGTAGGTAGTGCACAAGCTAACATAGTTTTTGATTTTTCAGGTAATAATGCTAATCAGACTCACGCTAAAGCCGTATTGACCTTAAAAGATTCTTATATATTTGGCTCTGACATAACCCCGCTTAATTTTGTGAGTCTGACCTATCGATCGCAGTTACAAAGCTTTAGTGTTAGTTCTTTAGAGTTAGGTTCTTCAGTTTATGCGGCACTCAATGCGGACGGTAGTTTGGCAAATAGTAGTGGTAATTATCAGTTTTATTTAGATACCACCACTGGCAAATTTTTAGGGGTACGTACTGAGAGTACTTGGACAGCTTACCAAAATACCCATTCAGAGGACGGCGTTCATGGCAAATGGACATTACGCTTAGCAGGGATGAAAAGTACTTGTCGAGTCAATGATAATTTCCATAAAGCTGCCGCTCGTGGTGATACGGAGTACTTAAAAACCTGTTTAAAAGTGGGTTATCCCATTAATCAAACCGAGCGAAATGGTTGGACAGCCTTACACTCAGCCGCCCAAAACAATGCGATGGGTGCAGTACAATTATTGTTAAGTCATGGCGCCAATCCTGATAGCAAAACCTATCGCAATGAAACAGCTTTAGATTTAGCCAATAAAGCTTATAACCACGATATCGCTTCGGTACTCACTCAAGTGACTCACTAGATCATCTAGTTATTACAAGGCTGGGGTGATTATGAGTAGCAGCTTATAGGGCTGCTACCCCGCATTTCATATTCATTAACACGTCAAGGTAACGATATGGCTATTCTTAATCAACGCACCCTCTCGCCTTTAATTACTAGCTCAGGGCAGCCGTTATTCAATGAGATGGATTTAATTGCTGAGCAAGGCTGCAAAGCGGTTATTAATCTTGCTATGCCCACTTCACCCAATGCGTTTCCAGAGGAGGGTTTTGAAGTAATTGAGCGGGGGATGAGCTATTTTCATATTCCAGTACCGTTTGAAGCCCCTAATGAATGGCATCTCAAACAGTTTTTTACCCTGATGACTTTACTGAAAGATGAGAAAATTTGGGTGCATTGTGCCTTGAATTATCGCGCTTCAGCGTTTTTATATCGTTATTACCGTGAAGTACTAAAAGTCCCTGAGGAGGAGGCAAAACAAGTCCGTTTGCCCGAATGGGAGCCAGATGAGATATGGCAAACCTTTATGCGCTAAGTATTGCAGGCAAGTACTAGCTTTTAAGCCAAGTACTTGCTAACTATTTGAGGAGTAATGATTTAATGAATACGTGCGTTTTGGTTCGACATGCGTTTTTCTAAGATAGATTGACCATACACACTAATATGGACTGAATTAATCAAAGCGGCTAATTCGTCATCCGTCACTAGCCCTAAAAACTCACCTGCTTGCATAAATCCTTCGCAGCGGTGTTTTTCGGCGGCAGAGACGGGCTTTCCGGCTTTGGCTGCTTGGAATGCGTCGCTGAGTTGCGCCCGCAGCTCAGTTAAGAATTTTTCTTTTAACATAGGCTAGCCTTTTCAGTTAATCAGTGGACAATACTAGTACTTAAATTCAAGTACTTTAAAAAATACAAAACGGGCAAGTCCTCTTTTTTATCAGCAATAGCTTAAGTCTAAGCTAAAGTACTCCAAACTGGCTATGAGAATACGGTAAAGGTGAGGGATTTAAACCGTAGAAAACTGATAAAAAGTGAGGTAAAGAGCGATACTATGAGTAGGTTAGCTAAGGTGAAAGATAATTACGGTTCACCTTAGCTTAATTAGTGAGTTAGAGTGAGGACAGTAATTCACTAACATTGACGTGTTGTAATTGACGAGCTAAGCCTAATGGGCTTTTACCGTCGCTATTACGCATCGTAGGATCAGCCCCCCGTGATAACAGCAAACGCACCATATCATATTGACCAAAACGGGCTGCATGATGCAACGGTGTCCAGTTTTTACGAGTCACAGCATTGACATTGGCTTTGCGCTGAAGGAGGAGTTTAGCCATATTAAGGTAGCCTTTTGCGGCGGCTTCATGCAGTGAGGTAATACCGTCACTAGCCGCAGCATCTACGTCTGCCCCTTTGAGCATGAGTTGGTAAGCTAACATTTCATTGCCACTGGCGACGGCTACCTGTAATAAGCTCTCTCCCGTAGGATAACGCTCATTCACATCAGCCCCTTTGTCCAGCAGGATTTGCGCGATGTCAGTCAAACCGCGTTTTACAGCGTATTGTAAATAGGACTCGCCACTGCCTTCGACTTTACCAACCGTTGAAGCACCCCGTTCCATTAAGTACTGCATAATAGGAACTGAGCCACGTAAAACCGCAGCACCCATAGGGGTGGTGCCATCTTGGTTTTTAAGATTGACGTTAGCTCGGCGTAATAATAGGAATTTTACATTTTCCATACGCCCAGAAAAAATAGCTAAATATAATAAACTACGACCTTGTGGATCAAAGCTATTAACATCCGAGCCTTCGTCATACCAACGCTCGGCTTCTTTCATATAATTGCTTTGTAAAGAAACCAATAAGTTTTTATCGTAAGTAGGATTACGCATCGGCCCCCGTAAACGAATAGTCGGATCGTAAGGTAATAACATGGTAGGTTTAGCCGGTGCTGGAGGTTGTGCATCTGCTTGAGGGGCAGCCTCAACGGCAACTCCATTAGTAGTTACTACATTGCTGACTAACGTATTGGCACTCACATGAGCACTAAAAATTAAAGAAAATAACATTCCACTAGAGAGTGCGACTGTCTTTGAAATTGACATAGGTTTGCCGCCTTTGAAAAAGATTAGTTTTTTGCCAACCCTTAGCATGCCCCGCTAAAGGTGGAGATAATGCCCTAATGTGAAATCACCACAGGACGGGTCGATCTAGGACTTTTTTGACCCCTCAGCCTAGATCGGGTGTATATGGGTTCTAAGCATGAACCATAGCTGAAACGCATGCCAAAATAAAGCATTGCTTATGAGCGGTTAACCCTAATAATAAGGTTAAAAAATCCCCTATCGAACGATTGATAAGGGATTTGTTGAGGAAATTATCAATTACAGCTTATTAAAAAAAGTTTGGTCAGGGTAACCATCAGCAGGCAGCCCCATTTGCTGTTGAAGCTTACGAGTAGCATTCATCGTTTCTTGACCAATAATGCCATCCACTTTTTCAATCTTAATACCTTTATCACGAAGCTGTTGTTGCAGCGTTTTTACTTGGCTAAGAGACAATGTGTCTACAGGCGCATTGCCGCGGCGTAAGGGAGGAGCACCCGCCAAACGAGTTGCAAAATAAGCCGCTGTCAAGGAGTACACGCTAGACTCATTCCATTGCAAATAGGCGTCAAAATTAGGGTAGGCTAAAAAGGCAGGGCCATTACGTCCCATAGGTAATAATAAAGCCGCGACTCCACTCTTAGGTAAGGCTTTGCCATTGGGTAAAGTAACCCCTTCATCGCTCCAAGTACTTAAGGGTAATTTATTCTCAAGACGCGCTTTTGCCCAATCCATTTGTGCAGGTACTTTAACCTCTAGCAGCCAAGGCTCACCCGCTCGCCACCCATAATGTTTTAAAAGACTGGCTGCAGAGGCTAAGGCATCCGCTTTAGAGTCAATAATGTTGCGATGACCATTTCCATCAAAATCAACACCATGCAGATTATAGCCAGAAGGTAAAAACTGGAGTTGTCCCAGCTCGCCCGCCCAAGCACCATGCATTTTAGCAGGCGTCATATCGCCCTTTTGCACTAGCCACAGGGCGTGTTTGAGTTCAGGTCGAAAACGTTCGGGGCGGCGGCAATCATAAGCCAATGTCGTGAGTGCAGGGATAGTGGCAAAATCGCCTAATACAGCACCAAAGTCGGTTTCTAGTCCCCAGAATCCTGTGAGTACTTCAGCAGGTACGCCAAATTTAGCTTCAATTCGATTAAATAAAGCCGCATTTTTCTTTAATTGACTACGCCCAATACTGAGGCGATTGCTCGATACCTTTTTATCGGAAAACTGTAAAAAGGTTTGGGCAAAGACCCCTTGGTTGCGGTCACGTTGGATCACACTTTGATCAATTTTAGCATGAGCTAAAGTTTGCTCAATGACGGTTTTATCAATCCCCTCGGCAGCGGCTTCGCGTTTAAAATCCGCTAACCAATCGGCAAAGTTAGCCGTATTTTGACACGCCAAAGCACTATTTAATGTTAAACAAGAGAGTACTAGCCCTATAGATAAACTACGCATAATCGTCCTAATTTTGAATTAAAAGTTTGTCCCTAAATAAGAATAGGTAGTGTACTGGATAGTTCAACGTTTGGATAAATTCCCATTAACTCTCTTCAGGTTGATGGGGAGTACTTAATAATTTTTGGTACATGACGACATCTAACCAGCGCCCAAATTTATAGCCTACTTGGTGTAACGTACCCTTTGCCTCAAACCCTAGTTTTTCATGTAGTGCAAGACTGGCAGCATTTTGTGAGTCAATAACGCCTATCATGGTGTGATAGTTTAACTCAGTGGCACGCTCAATCAGCTTGGTTAATAACATTTTCCCTAAGCCTTGACCTATATATTGAGGGTGAACATAAATCGCGTGCTCAACTGTATATTTATAGGCTGGAAAGGCGCGAAAAGTCCCAAAGCTTGCAAAGCCTGCCAGCACTCCTTCAGGAGTGACTAAGCCTATCACTGGAAAATGGTGGGCAGTTTTCAAGTTAAACCATTGGGTTAGTTGCTCACGAGAGCGAGGCTTGTAATCATATAAAGCGGTTGAGGTCAAAATAGCATGGTTAAGTAGCTCTAAAATAGCCGTACCGTGTGTATGATCGTCACAATCGACCCAGTTTAAATGCATTTGTTAGTGTCCTATATAGTTCCGCTAGGGGATTAACAAAGTACTCAATAACCAACAATACCAGATAGGGTAAAAGCGATGAATAAGAAAATTACAGATGTTAAATATGTAGGTGGCTCGTTAGCGAACCGTCTTGAAGCCCACGGCATTACAACCCTAGAACAGTTAGCCGCCGCTACACCTGAGCAATTACAAGCTGTTCCGGGGGTGGGAGCGAATACCGCCGTGATGATGATTGAAGACGCTAAGCGTTTATTAGCAGATACTTCAGAAACTACCCAAGCCCCTCGTGCTAAAAAGCCCACTACCAAGGCCACTAAAACGGTAGTCACTAAGGATAAAACTCCAGGGGTTAGTACTTCAGAAGAGCCTCCAGTAGCCAGTGCTGCTGAGGTAATAGTTGCTGAAGCATCTATTGCAACACCTAGTGCAGAGCTAAGTACTACTAGCGAATCTACAGTAGCGATGCCAACGGAGTCTAGTGCGGATATCAAAGCAGCACCTGTAAAAAGAACAGCAAAACCAAAAGCCCTGACCAAGCCAAAAGTGGCCTCAAAGACTGCTGAAACTACCGATTCTTTAGCCCCTAAAAAACCCACCAAGCCCAGAGCGCCCGCCAAACCAAAGGTTTCTAAGCCTGAGCCTCAAGTTACAGCGGCTGAACTAGTGGAGGTTATTGCTCCTGAAAGTATTAAAGTGCCAGAAGTCGTTTCCGTGGTGGTACTGGAGACAACAGCATCTGAAGTAAAGGCTAAGCCCGCAACCGCTAAAAAACCCAAAGCCGAATCCGAAGGCAAAGCTAAAAAGGCTAAATCCAAAAAAGCGAAGAAAGACAAAAAAGCTAAAGATCATAAAGACGATAAAGCAAAGAAGGATAAAAAAGATAAAAAGTCTAAGAAATCTAAAGCTAAAAAAGTGAAGAAGGATAAAAAGTCTAAAAAATCAGATACGCATTTATCCGCTTAAGAAAGTACTAGTAATACTGGCAGAGGTTAGGTAGCGCCTAACCTCTGAGCGAATCGCTAAACTTGTAGCTCGTGATTAAGCAAGTGATTTTCAATAGTACTAAAGTAGACGTATTTACCGTCGTAGTATTATGCTTCGTGTTTTAATTTTGGTTAGGGCAAGCACCACGCATGGACAAACACTCACTCATTAAAACCTTGAGTCGCTTTTCTCAACCTGATCCTACTCAACGTGATACGAATTTTTCGGCTATGCGGCTAAGCGCACAAGAGGCTCCCCTTTTATTAGATATCTTATTAGACCCTCCTCTACCGATGGGGGATGGTTCGGATACGTGGGTGAGTTTATACGCATGGCGTGCCTTAAAATCATTAGGCACTCCTGTGGATATTGCCTCATTGTTGCGTACGCTTGAGTTGCATCAAGATAGCACGTGGGCACTGGATGAGTTACCAGAGGTGATTGCGACCGCAGGGGAGCGGGCGATTGCCCCCACCTTAGAGTACATTCAATCGGATGCCGATGAGTTAGTCAGAGGATTGGCGATGAGTGTGTTGCCTTTAGTCGTGAAAGCACATCCAACGACACGTGAGGCCGTGATTGAGCAATTGACGACTTTATTAGCCCATCAAACAGCGGATACAGCCGAGTTGAATGGCTTTTTAGTCTTAGCTCTCATTGAGCTAAAAGCTTTGGATTCGTTAGTAGTGATGCATAACGCCTATCAAAAAGGCATTGTTTCTGAAGCAGTCGCCGGAGATTGGGAAGATGTAGAGATGTCATTAGGGTTACGTACAGAGCGCTCTCAGCCTCGCGCTAATGATCTCTATGAAGGAGGTGATGTTGAGCCGCCTTCACAAGACCCTGTGCCGGAGACTATTTCCAATGACGATCTATTTGACCGTTTGCAACAGCATTTAGACTATTACGGTGATGAGTACTCCATTCAGGAAGTTGCGGGGTTAGATGGTCTATTTGCAGCCGTGTCCTGTTCACCTAAAATGATTATGCCGACCGAGTGGTTAGCGGCTATTT
>JBDKGX010000099.1:0-8809 GCA_039797965.1 Pseudomonadota bacterium | reverse complement strand
CATTGCTATTGTTATTTGGTTTAAAACGTGAACATATGATTCCACAAACTAAAGCGTTGGAAGGTATGAATCCCGACGGCTCTATTGTCTAATTCTCAATTCATTTAACTAGTGTTAGATAACCATCTAACACTAGTTTATTTAGTCTATCGCATTATTAAAACTCTAACTATGGTATTAACTAGCTCTCGACTGACTCTTATTGCCACTCTTTTTATAGTACTGTGTGCTAATGTATTATTTTGGAGTACTTTTACACCCAAGCTAGATTTAAGCTCTATTAAAGGTTGGAGTACTTTAATAGCACTGGCTTTATTAATGATCTGGATATTAGCAACTATTTTATTACCTTTAGGTTTTAAGTACTTATTAAAGCCTCTCATTATTTTATTTTTATTTATTAGTGCAGTGGTGAGCTACTTTCAAAATGAAATGGGCGTAGTCATCAATGAAGCCATGGTTCAAAGTTTATTTGAAACTAATACTAAAGAAGCCACTGAGTTTTTATCTATCAAGTACTTTATTTACCTAATCATTCTGGGTGCTATTCCCAGCTATATTATTTATAAGCTCCCCATAAAGTACTATGGTTTTTGGCGTGACTGGGGCTATCGCTTATTGACTTGGCTGGTATTAACAGCTGTGACAATTATAGTCGTTTGGTTTAGTTATAAAGATATTGCGTTAATTTTTCGTGAAAACCAAGATTTACGCCCTAAGCTAAATCCCTATTATGCAATTAACTCTACTATTAAGTACTTTTACAATACAGCTAATGCAGCCCCTGAAAATCCTGAGATAATTGCAGAAGATGCTACACTAACTACTCCGCAAAAGGCTAAAAAGACGGTAGTACTTTTTGTATTAGGTGAAACGGCACGACGCGATCATTTTTCTTTAGCGGGCTATGAGCGCCAAACTAATCCTGAACTCAGTAATATACCTGATGTCGTGTTTTTTAAAGATGTCTGGTCTTGTGGCACGGCAACTGCTGAATCGTTACCTTGTATTTACTCTCACCTAGGACAAACTAATTTTAGTGTCCGTAAAGCATGGCAATATCAAAATGTACTCGATGTATTAAAGCGCACAGGCATTACTAATTATTGGCGCGATAATAATACGGGCTGTAAAGGGATTTGTAAGCGCATTAATAATGAAGATGCGGATACTCTCGCCAAAACTTATCCTAATTTCTGTACGGACGGTGAATGTTATGACGAGATTTTATTACAAGGCTTAACTGATAAAATTCAACAAAGTACCGGTGATGTATTGTTTGTGCTACACCAAAAAGGTAGTCATGGACCTGCCTATTATCAACGCTACCCTCAGGCTTTTGCACGCTTTACACCAGAGTGTAAAGATAATGCTCCACAAAACTGTGAGAGAGAAACGATTATTAATGCCTATGACAATACGATTTTGTATACCGACTACGTGTTAAAACAAGCCATAGCGTATTTAAAACAACACGAAGCTGAATTTAATTCGGTATTAGTTTATGTTTCCGATCATGGTGAATCATTAGGCGAAAATGGTATTTATTTGCACGGTTTACCGTATATGATAGCCCCTGATGCTCAAAAACAAGTGCCTATGTTGTTATGGTTTTCGCAGGGCTATCGCTCAAGCTTTCCCAGCAAAATGTCATGTGCTCAAACTAAGGTCAATGAACGTTTATCTCATGATAATGTATTCCATACCCTGTTGGGTTTATTTGAGGTAAAAACGAATTTATACCACCCAGAATTGGATATTAGTACTTGCTCTAACCATTAGTCAGTACTGAACAAATAATTGATTATTAAGTAGATAGAGTAGTAATTAGAATTGCTTAACAAAACTTTACATTGTGGCAGTTCTACCTCGCATCGACATGGTGCACTGCAATAGACTACACTTTAGCCCACATTTTTTTAGCCAAGATGATGTATGAACACAACCACACCTAAAAAACTTTGTTTAAGTTTTATCATTGCTTGTGCCCTCAGTATCGCTGCACTACCTCTTTCTCAGGCTGCTGATGAAAAAGTTCCAGACAATACCAGTATTGCCCCCGCACGCCCGACTTTAACTGTCACCACGACTCTGCCTAAAAAAGAAAACTGGGATATTCGTATTACCGCAAGTGGTGCTATTAGCCCGTGGCAAGAGGCAGTAGTCGCCGCGGAGATTAGTGGGTTACGTATTACGGATGTATTAGTTGATGTGGGTGAGCGCGTTAAAGCGGGGCAAACCTTGGCTAAACTCTCTCAAGAATCCGTTAAAGCCGATATCGCTCAACAAGAGGCGGCTATCGCTCAAGCGGAAGCCGCCGTCATGCAAGCTGAAACTAGCATTTTGCAAGCCGAAGCAGGCGTTAATCAGGCTAAGGCGGGCGTTGCACAAGCCGAAGCAGGCGTTGAGCAAGTGCGGGCGACCGTTGCACAGACTCAGGCAGGCGTCATGCAAGCCGAGGCAGGCGTTGAACAAGCTCAAGCAGGAGTCAATCAGGCTACCGCTAATTTAGCGCAATCTCAGGCGACTATTAGTCAAGTGACGGCTCAGGTGAGCCAAGCCAGTGCGGGCGTCAATCAGGCTACGGCTAACTTAGCTGAAGCACAAACCAATGCCGAACGTGCCAAACGGTTACGCGCTACAGGTGCTATTGCTCAGCAAGAAATGGATCAATACAGTACCAATGCCGCGACGGCTCGCGCTGCGGTGGAAGCTCAAAAAGCGGCAGTAATAGCTCAAAAATCAGCGCTAGAAGCCCAGAAAGCGGCGTTTACTGCTTTGAAATCGGGTGTCAGTGCCAAACAAGCCGAAGTACGTGCTCAAGAGGCAGCCGTCGAGGCTCAAAAAGCGGTGGTGGCGGCAAAACAATCCGAAATTAAATCTCAGCTAGCGGCGGTTAATGCTCAAGAATCAGGGGTAGATGCCCAAAAGGCGGCTGTAGACGTACAAAAAGCCGCTTTAAATGCCCAAAAAGCCGCGAAAGCGGTTCAAGAAGCGGCGATGCTTAATCAACAATTGCGTTTACAACATACCACCATTACCGCACCTGATTCCGGTACAATTGTCTCACGGGGGGCTGCATTAGGGGCAGTCGTACAAACAGGCACTGAACTATTCCGCCTTATTCGCCAAGATCGTTTGGAATGGCGAGCAGAGGTTACAGGACAAGAAGTCGGTAAGATTCGTGAAGGTCAACCTGCCACTTTGACTTTACCCACGGGTGAAGTACTAGAAGGGCAAGTGAGGATGATAGGTCCTACTTTAGATGCTAATACTCGTAGTGCATTAGTCTATATTGCCCTCCCTAGTGGCAGTGGCGCGAGAGCAGGTATGTACGCCTCCGGCACTATACTCAATGGCATGACCGAGGCGATGACCCTGCCCCAATCAGCCGTTATTTTACGAGACGGCTCTCGCTATATTTTCACAGTGGGTAGTGATAATCGCGTTAAACAAAACAAGGTTAAAACGGGCAGCTTAGTCAATGGCAATATTGAAATCCTATCAGGTATCGCCCTAACCGATGACGTAGTCACCACAGGAGGCGCTTTCTTACAGGACGGTGACTTAATCCAAAGAGCGACCCCAAGTACTACGCCACCCAGTACGGAGACTCCTAAGCCATGAATATTTCTGCTTGGGCTATACGTAGTCCGGTACCCTCGATTTTATTATTCTTAGTCTTGACGTTATTAGGAATAATGGGCTTTCGAGCACTAATGATTCAGAGCTTCCCCGATATCGAACTCCCCGTAGTCACGGTCAGTGCAAGCCTAGAAGGTGCTGCACCTGCTCAATTAGAATCGGAAGTCGCCCGCAAAATTGAAGAACAAATCAGCTCCCTACCAGGTTTAAAACATATCACTAGTACTTTAAGTGATGGTTCTGCCACGATTGCCGCTGAGTTTGTGATTGAAAAAGATATTGAAACCGCACTCAGCGAAGTTCGTAATGCGGTTGACCGTATTAAATCGGACTTACCCGCGAATATGAATGACCCTACGGTCAGCAAGAACACCACCTCTGGTAAACCTGTTATTACTTTTACAGTATCCTCTGCAACGCTAGATCAGGAAGAGTTATCGTGGTTTATTGATAATGAAGTCTCCAAAACCTTACTGATGGTTAAAGGCGTGGGGCAAGTTTCACGCATTGGCGGGGTTGAGCGCGAAGTACAGGTTAATTTAAGCCCCGAATTAATGACTGGACTAGGTGTCACGGTGGCTGATGTTTCATCTGCTATTGGTAACGTACAAAAAGATAGCTCAGGTGGACGGGGTGATATTGGCGGCGGTGTACAAAGTGTACGCACACTAGGAGCCGTCAAAACGGCGGATGACATTGCGGCTCTGCCTATTCCGCTTTCTGGTGGGCGGCATATTCGTTTAGATCAAATTGCCCAAGTGGCAGATACTTATGCTGAGCCATCTACAGCGACTTTGCTTAATGGACAACCCGTTATTGGTTTTCAGATTACTCGCACAAAAGGCGCAGGGGAAGTCAGTACTGCGGAGGCTGCACGGGTAGCCGTTGAAAAAATTAAACAGCAATACCCTCACATCAAAATCGAAGAAGCCTATAACACCATAGTCTCTGTGCAAGATAACTATGAAGGCTCTATGATGCTAATGTATGAAGGTGCTTTTTTAGCCATTATTGTAGTCCTATGGTTTCTTAAAGATTGGCGCGCCACGATTGTATCCGCCACAGCTTTACCACTGGCTATTATCCCTACCTTCGCTGCTATGCATTACTTTGGCTACTCATTGAATGTGTTGACCTTACTCGCATTAGCACTAGTCGTGGGGGTACTGGTCGATGATGCCATTGTTGAAGTAGAAAATATTGTGCGCCATCTCAATATGGGCAAAACCCCCATGCAAGCCGCTATTGACGCAGCCGATGAGATTGGATTGGCAGTTATTGCCACGACCTTTACATTAATTGCAGTATTCCTACCCACGGGCTTTATGGGTGGAGTACCGGGTAAGTTTTTTGAACCCTTTGGAATTACGGCGGCTGTGGCGGTGTTTTTCTCGCTTTTAGTGGCACGGCTACTGACCCCTATGATGGCTGCTTATATCTTAAAAGCGCATCCTGAAAAAGAGCAAAAAGATGGCTGGATTATGAGCAGCTATCTCAAAGTGATGAGATGGTGCTTACGTTTCCGCTGGATTACCGTCATTTTTGCCATCCTATTTTTTATCGGCTCATTACAATTATTAAAGTTATTACCCCAAGGCTTTGTCCCTCCCGGGGATCAAAGCCGTACTTCCGTGAGTGTAGAGTTACAACCCGGCTCCTCATTAGCTGAAACCACTATCGTGGCAGAGCAAGCCCGTGAACTCGTTCAAAAAGTACCTCACGTCGAGCGGGTATTAACACTAGTGGGTTACGAAGCGGGTGAAGCAGGTCCTATGGGGGGTTCGGGTAGTGTGGATAGTCGTAAAGCCACCTTAACCGTAGTACTGACTCATCGCACTGAACGCAAAGTCAATCAACAAGTCATTGAAAACCAAATTCGAGAGCAATTGAAAAAGCTTCCCGGTGCGCGAGTCACTGTAGGTGAAGGCGGTTCAGGCGAAAAACTCCAAGTAGTACTCGCGGGGGAAGACCCTAATGCTTTACAAGAAGCGACTATTGCGGTTGAGCGGGATTTGCGCACTTTAAAAGGGATTGGTAATGTCACCTCTAGTGCTAGCCTTCAGCGCCCCGAAATTCATATTACACCTGATTTTGTTCGTGCTTCTGAATTAGGTATCAGTACCCAAGCGCTATCTAGTGCGGTGCAAATTGCCACTTCGGGTGACTTTGAGTCCCGCTTGCCCAAACTCAACCTACCCCAACGACAAATCCCAGTACGAGTGCGTTTGGAAAAATCGGTACGTACCGATTTACAAGCCATTGAACAACTACGTATTCCCGGACGTAATGGCAGTGTACCGTTATCTAATGTCGCTAAAGTTGAGATCGGTGCAGGGCCTACACAAATTAATCGTTACGATCAAAAGCGTAATGTGAGTGTGAATGTGGAGCTAAATGGGCGCACTCTTGGCGAAGTCACCAACGAAGTCAATAAATTACCTGCCCTGCAAAGCTTGCCGCCCTCTGTTGAACGCCCTGCGGCGGGTGAGGCGGAAAATATGCGTGAATTATTCGCAAGCTTTGGTACTGCGATGCTGATTGGCGTGATGTTTATTTATGTAGTACTGGTGCTGTTGTTCCATGATTTCTTGCAGCCTATTACGATTCTGACCGCTTTGCCTTTATCGCTAGGCGGCGCTTTCGTAGCACTACTATTGACCCATAACAGTTTCTCCATGCCTGCGGTCATTGGCTTGGTCATGTTAATGGGGATCGTCACTAAAAACTC
This sequence comes from Pseudomonadota bacterium, assembly GCA_039797965.1. Lineage (GTDB taxonomy): Bacteria > Pseudomonadota > Gammaproteobacteria > Thiotrichales > Thiotrichaceae > Thiofilum. The sequence goes on along the minus strand of JBDKGX010000099.1, from coordinate 2,436 downwards.
TATTTTGTTGGTAGAGTACGCCATTATGGCGCGTCATGATAAAGGGATGTCACGCTTTGATGCTCTAGTGGATGCCTGTCACAAGCGGGCACGTCCGATTGTCATGACCACTATCGCCATGGGGGCTGGTATGTTGCCTACCGCATTGGGTTTAGGTGTTGATCCGAGCTTTCGTGCACCCATGGCTATTGTGGTGATTGGCGGTCTACTAGCCTCCACTACTTTGAGCTTATTAGTAGTACCTGCCATCTTCACTCTGATTGATGACTTACAAAACCTACTGAGACGGATTTTTGGGCGCAAAATGGTTTCCACCGCGGCGAGTGTTACTACACCAGAACCCATTACTAAAGAAGTTTAAGTACTCACTCTTATATTCATCAACTCAATCAAAAAGAGCTTAGTATTAAGTACTAAGCTCTTTTTTTATACCCAAGTAGCAGAGCTTAATTTTTATTAATACTGGCAATCATTACCTACCAATATTTAGGCTTAGATCAGTATTAAACTACTTAAACACAACCGTTTTACTACCATCCAAAAACACACGGTGTTCTACATGCAATTTTACAGCACGCGCTAAGGCAACTGTCTCGGTATCACGCCCTACTGCCGTTAACGCTTCTGGGCTATAGGTATGATCCACGGGCTGAACAGCTTGCTCAATAATCGGCCCTTCGTCTAAATCTGCTGTCACATAATGAGCCGTTGCACCAATCAGTTTTACCCCACGCTCATGAGCCTGATGATAAGGTCTAGCCCCTTTAAAACCCGGTAGGAACGAGTGATGAATATTAATCGCACGCCCTTGAAGTACTTGGCATAACTCGTCAGACAAAATCTGCATATAACGCGCTAGTACTACCAACTCAGTACCCGTTTCCTGAATCACCCGCAGTACTTCTTGTTCTTGTTGACGTTTATTGTCTTTGTTCACGGGTAGATAAATAAAACGGATGCCCTCCCGCTCTACCATAGGACGTAAGTCCAAGTGATTAGCAATCACGGCGGTGATTTGCATAGGAATTTCGCCCTTGTGTAAACGGTAAAGCAAATTATCCAAACAATGATCAAACTTACTAGCCATAATCAGTACTTTCATAGGCACTGCTCGATCTACTAGTTGCCAACTCATCTGAATACTATCTGCAATCGGCGCAAACCCCTCGCGAATACTCGCTAAAGTATCGTTGCCCTCACGAATTTGGCAAACCGCCCGCATAAAAAAGCGCCCACTATCTTGATCATCAAATTGGGCTAACTCGCTAATATAACAGCCCCGCTCAAATAAATAAGAGGTCACTTTAGCGATAATACCACTGGCAGCGGGGCTGCTGGCTTTTAGAATAAATTCACTCATAACAGGTGTGTTCTCACTATCATTATTATAGGGTAAGACTTTAGCAACTAAGCCCTACACCTGCTAGGGTAAATATTAAGTATTACGCCACAACAAAATCATAACGCCCCGTGAGCAGGCCTTGAGTTTGGCTCATCCGCATCACTAAATTGGCATCAAAAATCATGTCGTATTGATTCTGTGCTTCTTGGGGAAAATAGAGTTGAGTGGTCAGGACTCGCCCATTACGGCGTTGCACTTTGAGATGAAAATGTCGTGTACGTCCGGGATACAAACCGGGCATTACTGTTTTGAATTGAAAACGCCCTTGAGCATCCGTAAAAGTATGACCGCGTAGTTTATAGCCTTCATTGTCATACACTCCCCGTGAGTCCGCATGCCATAATTCAATCAGAGCATTGGACTGAATCTCACACGCACGACTCATTACAATACCCTGTAGAATCATAATTTTACCGCGTTTGTCATCCGTACTAAAATCCGTTCTTAAGGGGGTATTCGGTGTGAAATAAGGCCCTTCAGTTTGCTCTAAAGTTAATGCTTTACCACGCCCACAACTCGGGGTCAAAGGTAAAGGTGTTTGCCCCAATACAGGCAACGCTAATCCCAAGCCTGCCAAAGCTAAAGTACTTTTTAATAAGTGCCGACGTGCAGAAATTATATGAGTCATTCTAAGCCTCCAGTAGTCAGTGCTTAATCAAACTACCATAAATATTCAAATCTGCGTAAATCACTGCATTTACAACATGATTTATGAAAGGGAAAATTCAGTAAACTGATTATTTTATGCTGTGGAGCCAATATTATGACCTCACAAAAACTAACTATCACTCTTTTATTGGCAGAATCGTAGAAAATCTGCTAAACACTATAGCGTGAGTTTTTTATTGTTAATAGTGATGGTGATAATAACTTTACCCAGTTAATTAAAACAAATTTTTATAAATACTAATAAATATAATTAATATATATACTACCTAATATACTAAATAATTGTGGTTTTATCGCCTTATTTCCGCCATTTATCCAGATTTACTCCCCTAAATAAATTTTATTTTCTAAATAGTATATTAAGG
>JBDKGX010000098.1:0-8889 GCA_039797965.1 Pseudomonadota bacterium | reverse complement strand
CAGCTCCAGCTCCAGCTCCAGCTCCAGCTCCAGCTCCAGCTCCAGCTCCAGCTCCAGCTCCAGCTCCAGCTCCAGCTCCAGCTCCAAAGCCTAACCAACCTATATTTAAATCCTAGTCTTTTTGGATTAAAATCTAATAAAATCCAGTACTTAATCAAGTACTGGATTTAGTAGAATCGTTATCGTTTTCTCACATTATCACTGCGCTGATTGCTTACAACTATCCAGCTAATACACCTTTTTAGCCTAGACATCACAGTCACTATAAACCGTATCAGATCTTTAATGTTGACCTAAAACTCAGGTTGAAATAGGCAAATTTGGCAAAATCTGGTACAACGCCTGACCACTCAACATGAATAAAATGGACAATCCTGCCCCACCCTTAAATAGAAAAGCAAAAAACTCATCGTGCCTTTATCATGCATAAACCAAGATAAACTGGTATGAGACAATCTTATTTTCTCTTTGGATATAAAAGGTTTGCTTAGGACAGGGTTCATCACATTGACTACTGAAACGAACTTATATGACTGGTTTAAATCCTCAACAACGTGAAGCCGTCACTCACCTCGGCTCACCTTTATTAGTACTCGCAGGAGCGGGAAGTGGTAAAACACGCGTCATTACGGAGAAAATAGTGTGGCTAATTCGTCACGCCCATTACGACTCCAAAAGTATTGCCGCTATTACCTTCACCAATAAAGCGGCGCGCGAAATGCAAGAACGGGCGGGTAAATTACTACGTGCTGGCGAAGGCAAAGGTTTAACGATTTCTACTTTTCATACCTTGGGATTATCCATTGTCAAACATGAAGTAAAACGCCTAGGCTATAAAAATGGTTTTAGTATTTTAGATGCACAAGATAGCCATTCCGTACTTGTTGATTTAGCCGCCAAATTAGAATCGGGGGATAGTGATCAAATCCGCCATGCTATTTCACGTTGGAAAAATGATTTTATTAGCCCAGAACAAGCATTAAGTTATGCCACTAATGAAGATGAACTCATAGCCGCTAAACTATACGAGCAATATCAGCGCCAAATTAAAGCGTATAATGCGGTGGATTTTGATGACCTCATTGTATTACCCGTTAAACTCTTTCAAGAACACCCCGAAGTACTGCAAAAATGGCAAAACCGTCTACGTTATTTATTAGTCGATGAATATCAAGATACGAATGCCTGTCAATATCAATTAATCAAACAATTATCAGGTATTCGTGGTGCCTTTACAGCCGTGGGGGATGATGATCAATCGATTTATGCGTGGCGTGGCGCGCGTCCCGAAAATATCGCGCAATTACAACGTGATTACCCTACTTTACAAGTCATTAAATTAGAACAAAATTACCGTTCAACTAAACGTATTCTAGAAAGTGCTAATAAATTAATAAGTAATAATCCCCATCTATTTGAAAAACAATTGTGGAGTACTTTAGGTGAAGGTGAACCGATTTTAATTATGCCGTGCCGTACAGCCGATCATGAAGCACAAAGGGTCATTGGAGAAATATTAAAACGACGTTTTAGAGATCGAGTCCCTTTTAAAAACTTTGCTATTTTATATCGCAGTAATCATCAAAGCCGTTTATTTGAAAAGTACTTAAGGGAAAATCAAATTCCTTATAAACTCACAGGTGGAACTTCCTTTTTTGAACGTACCGAAGTAAAAGATACGTTAGCTTATTTACGGCTTTTGAGTAATCCTGATGATGATACGGCTTTTTTGCGCGTGATTAATACGCCACGACGTGAAATTGGCACAAGTACTTTAGAAAAGCTCGGCGAATATGCTCATCAACGCCATGTCAGTTTATTTATGGCGGCGCAAGAAATGGGATTTGCCGATAAAGTTGGCAATAAAACCTCTGAAAAGCTGGATAATTTTACGGGCTGGGTGAATCAATTGCGCCATGATGCACAAAGTACTCCTCCTCCTGAGATGGTTAAACGTTTAATGGGTGAGTTGCGCTATGAAGATTGGCTACATGAGAGTAGTAATTCACCTAAAATCGCTGAAAAACGTATGGAAAATGTCCATGAAGTCGTGCAATGGATGGATAAACTCTATGCGGATGGTGAGGGTAAAGAGTCCATTAGTGAGATGATCGCGCATATGAGTTTAGTGGATTTATTAGAGCGTAATAGCGAAGAAGCGGAACAAGACGCTGTCACTTTAATGACCCTACATGCTGCAAAAGGTCTTGAATTTCCTCAGGTATTTCTAGTAGGCATGGAAGATGATACCCTCCCACATTTGAATAGCCAAGATGCTCAAGGCATTAAAGAGGAGCGTCGTTTAGCCTATGTGGGGATTACGCGAGCACAACATTATTTGACGATTAGCTATGCCAAAACTCGCGCTCGCTATGGCGAGACTGAAACCTGTGACCCTAGTCGCTTTTTAGATGAGTTACCGCCAGAGCACGTGGAGTGGCAGGATAAAAAAGTGATCACCCCCGAACAGCGCCAAGCTACTGCTAGTGCTTATGTAGCTAATTTGACCGCACTGCTAGGGGATTAAACTTTTTAAATCAAGCGTACTGTCTAGCGGCGTCTATCGCTAATATCGCCCAATCGAGTAATGACAAACGATAATAATGCCGTGCCTATGACGGTGACTGCTACAGTAATACCCAATGCCATACCGTCCCAACTCAGTTGGGCTAACCAGCTTGAATCCTGTTTGGTGTGATTGATGGTGAGGTATTTGAATAAACCAACGGTTTCACTAGCGGTATTCGCCTCTAGTGTTTTAACCATATCACCCCATAATAACCAAATAATAAAAAAGGTAGAGGTAGCTCGTGCTAGTGAAAAATTAGGATTAGGGATTTTAAATTTCTTTGACACTGAATAAGTGATGAGAATCGCGAGAATAGCTGCCAGTCCCATGACTATAAACGACACTTGACTGGGGGAAAGCTCTAACATAAGTACTTCAAATCCTTTGTAATAATAAAGAGTAACTTACGACCATTATCGTAATAAGCTACCCCCTACTTTATAACGAGTACTCTTAAACTACTAGAATTATACGTGCTCTTTGACTTTCTCTAATGCCACTGCATTCATGCAATAACGCAAACCACTAGGGGCTGGCCCATCGGGAAACACGTGCCCCAAATGGGCATCACAGGTATTACATAACGTTTCAACGCGCTGCATGCCATAAGTATTATCCTCATGATAAGCAATCGCATTGTCTTTGACAGGTTGAGTAAATGACGGCCAGCCTGTACCGGATTCAAACTTTTGTGAGGCATCAAATAACAATGTCCCACAGCACACACATTGATATAACCCCGCCTCAAACAATGAGCACATCTCTGAACTAAACGGACGCTCAGTGCCATGTTGACGAGTCACATAATATTGTTCAGAAGTCAGTTGTCCTCGCCACTCTGCATCAGTTTTGACAACTTTATGATCAGGGGTAGGATTGCCATGGCGGGCAAATACTAAAACATCATTCCATTTCAACATGATCAGTTCCAAACGTTAAATAACAACATTTTAATCTAATGGATTTAACGCAAGGATGCTAGAAACGCTATTTTACTCATCCCCATTTATACACATAAACACAGCAGAATAGTAAACTCCCGACTATTCCGCTTCAACAACCCAGTACTTGCCTCTGTAATTAACCCGTATCACCGCCCCCAACAGGCATCACACTACCCGTAATATATGACGCTTCATCCGACGCTAAAAAGGTAATGGCATTGACCTGCTCATCAATGGTGCCATAACGTTTTAAAAAGCTCCGTTCAATAGTTTGATCGACTACTTGTTGCATCCATGCTTTATCTTGCTCAGACAAGGGTTCGCTATTGCGGGGGATTTTACGGGGAGGCGCTTCAGTGCCTCCGGTCGCTACGGCATTTACACGAATGCCATTATCAGCCTGTTCAAAGGCGAGTGACGCTGTCAATGCATTAATGCCCCCTTTAGCAGCCGAATAAGGGATACGATTAATCCCGCGGGTGGCTACCGAAGAAACATTTACAATCGCGCCTGACTGTTGAGCAATCATGGTCGGTAGGACAGCACTACAACACCATAAAGTAGGAAATAATGAGCGGGACACTTCTTTTGCAATTTCTTCAGGTTTAAATGTCTGAAAAGGCTTCATCCAAATCGCTCCCCCGACGTTATTGATTAAAATATCAATCCGTCCATAAGTCGCTAAAGCTGCCTGTACTGCCGTATCCGCACCCGCATACTGCTCTAAATTAGCCAATACTCGAATAGCCTCACCCCCCACCGCTTGAATATCTTGTAGTACTTCATCAACATGCTCAGAAAAATCTGCCAAAACAACTTTGCCACCCTCTTGAGCAATACGTATCGCTACACCGCGTCCAATCCCTTGAGCAGCGCCCGTCACAATCGCCACTTTATTACTAAATCGTTGTGTACTCATGTTTGGTCGTCCTTTAGCTGACTGGTGAAAACTTTTCAAAAAAGAAGTTAGCGGGTTTAATACCTTGCTGCGTTAGCCAACCGCGCACAGCTTCTACCATCGGTACGGGGCCACACAGATAAATATCGACCTCACCTTGATTTAGCCATGCGGGTTCAATGTGTTGAGTGACATAACCTTTGCGAGCATGTGAGGAGTGGGAATCCAGTACGACCGTACAATAATCAAAGGTAGGCAATTGAGTTTTAAAGTACTCCAATTGCTCTAACGCCACTAAGTCCTGCTCGTGAGTAACACCGAAAACCAAATTCACTGGATAGTCAACGGTTTGCTCGGCTAGTACTGCCAGCATCGATAAAAATGGCGCGATACCTGTACCACCCGCTAGCATTAAAGTCGGACGCTGCACGGGGCGCAGATAAAAACTCCCGAAAGGCCCTGAAAAAGTTAGTTTATCGCCTAACTTTGCCTGTTGAGCAAGATAAGTACTCATTTTGCCATTGGGTAAATTGCGTACTACAAAACTAGTTTTAGTATCATTCGGTTTAGAACTAAACGAGTAAGAGCGTGTTTCAGTACTCTGGGGAATAGTGATATTCACATACTGTCCCGCTAAAAACGCAATCGCAGGCTGCCCCTCATCCAACTCAATCGCAAAAGTAATGGTTGAATCTGACAGTGAGGTCAGCTCGACTAAAATACCCTGATAACGATGTACTTGGGTCTTGCAAAGTGTAGAAGTGGCTTGGACTTGAAACACGGCATCCGAGGTAGGGCGACATTGGCATGCTAAGATATAACCTTGCTCTTCCTCAGCTGCTGAAAGCGCCTCCTCAATGTAATTCTCACTGGGCATATCATAAGTCCCTGAAACACACAGCGCTCGACACGTCCCACAGGCTCCCTCTCGACAATCCAACGGTATATTAATTTTTTGGCGATAAGCCGCATCAGAGAGTGTTTCCCCCACTTTAGTGTGAATAAACCGAGTGACACCATCTTCAAATTGTAAAGCGACCTGATAAGTCATGACTAAAATCCTTTAGACTTCAAAGTACTAGTACTGCCTATTAGACAGTACTTATTTTCGTTAAATATGATATATATCAATTACTTGGTTAATATAATCATTTTTTAACACCACGTACTTATTAACGATTCTCGGCGCTGTACCAGAAAAGTCGATGACATAGCGTGAATTCCCAAAATAAGTCGACAACGCCTTATAACGGAAACTTAAAGTTTGCCAATTAAAACGAACGGTGACCTGACTTCCCTCTTGCAACTCTAACTCAATATTAGTGAGATAATGGCTAGTGCGAGTATCGGGTAAGGTCGCTGAGGAGCGCTCGGTTTTAATCCGAAAGACTCGATCTTCTAAACCTTGGCGATCAGGGTAATAAATCAGTGAAATCTCGGTTTGGGGATCCGTCGTCAATTGATCATCATCATCCCACGCAGGCATCCAAAATGACGCTTGGGGCGCATAACACTCCAGCCACTCATCCCATTGTTTGGTATCTAATAAACGCGCCTCACGATATAAAAACTGGGCAATCGCTTCTAAAGTAATTTGAGTAGTCATTATGCTGCTCCTTGATTAGCTAGGGCTTTTTCAGTGGCAATAGCGCGTTTCATTTCTTTCATCCAATGTTGATGTTGCGCTAAATACAAGCCTTCATCTTCGGTTTTAATGCCGGTGAGTTTAGGTTTTAGACCAATTTCATCAGCTGCCGCATCAGCCCCTTGAATCCAATGATTCGCACCCCGACACATGTCATTCCACTCAAGGCTCAAACCTGCATAACCTGCTTGGCAAGCGCGAAACTCTTCTAAATCATCGGGGGTTGCCATTCCAGAAGCATTAAAGAAATCTTCATATTGACGAATCCGGCGAGCGCGAGCTTCAGGGGCTTCACCTTTGGGCGCGATGCAATAAATCGTCACTTCGGTTTTATCCACCGCTAAAGGGCGTAGTACTCGAATTTGCGAACCAAACTGATCCATTAAATATACATTGGGATATAGGCAGAGATTACGGGAACGCTCAATCATCCATTTGGACATTGCTGCGCCAAATTTATCGGTATATTCCGCCGCTTTCGGGAAGTTAGGACGATCTTCAGGGTTAGCCCATTGTGTCCACAACAGCATATGACCGTTTTCAAAACCATAACACCCGCCGCCTTGTTTACCCCAAGAGCCAGCACTCATGGCGCGAATATTATCGCCCGCTTGTTTTTCCTTACGCTGCTGAGTCGTCGCCGCATAGTTCCAATGCACTGCCGTCACATGATAACCATCCGCCCCATTTTCGGCGGTTAATTTCCAATTACCTTCATAGGTATAGGTCGAACTACCCCGTAGTACTTCCAGACCTTGCTCAGATTGTCCCACGATCATATCGATAATTTTTTTGGTTTCGCCTAAGTACTCCTCTAATGGCAATACATCAGCATTCAAACTACCAAATAAAAAGCCTTTATAATTAGCAAACTGTGGTACTTGCTTTAGATCGTGAGAACCTTCTTTATTAAAACAAGCCGAATAACCTGCCTCACTAGGATCTTTTACTTTTAGTAACTTACCTGAGTTATTAAAAGTCCAACCGTGGAATGGGCAGGTATAAGTGGCTTTATTACCTTTTTTGGTACGACAAAGCTGCGCTCCACGATGCGAGCACGCATTAATCATGGCATTTAACTCACCATTACGATTGCGCGCAATAATAATAGGCTGGCGACCTATATAAGTCGTATAAAAGTCATTGTTGTCTGGTATTTGACTTTCGTGAGCGAGATAAACCCAATTTCCCTCAAAAATATATTTCATTTCGAGATTAAATAAGGCGTGATCAGTAAAGGCTGAACGATGTAGCTTAAACTCACCTGTTGCGGGACTATCAACAAGCAGCTCATCAATGCGCTCTAAATGGCTAGTACTAATGACTGGAATATGTGGCATGGCTAATCTTCCTAACAAAGCAGCTATAAAAAACCACCAGTCCTAATGCAGCGCAGCAAACTGCCATAAGACTAGTCGAAAAGGCTTAAATCGATTGATTTCAATCACGGAGGAAGACAGCGAAAATATGACAAACCCTTTTTAAGGCTTAGCTATCATTATTGAACCGAGTACTTAGCTTAAGTACTCGTGTCTCCTCCTGTTTTTATACTTTAAAAGAATGAAAAAATGATGTAAAAGACATAATTCGTCTTAATTTATACTTTAAAGGTATACTATGGAGCTTAGACACTTACGCTACTTCGTTACCGTAGTAGAAGAGCAAAGTTTTACTAAGGCAGCCGAAAAATTATTTATTGCGCAACCGCCTTTAAGTCGTCAAATCCAAGATTTAGAAGAGGAAATGGGGGTATTACTATTAGAACGAGGCAGCCGACCTTTAAAAACCACGAAAGCAGGGCAATTCTTTTATCAACATGCCTTAAAGCTATTAGCAAATACTGAGCAAGCCGTTGCTATGACAAAGCATATGGGTACCGTAGAAACCCTTTTTCGTATCGGGTTTGTTGGATCATTATTATTTGGTTTATTACCTAGAATTATTTATCTTTATCGTAAACAACATCCCCATTTAAAAATTGAACTACTGGAAATGGGTACGCTTGAGCAATTTAATGCCTTAAAAGAAGGGCGAATTGACGTAGGATTTGGGCGCTTACGTAAAAGTGATCCGGCTATTAAACGTATTTTATTACGTAATGAACAACTACTCGTAGCAACTCATAGTAGCCATCCCTTGGCTAATAAAGCACAGACGGGAGTTTACTTGCAAGAATTAACTAATGACACCCTTTATGTTTATTTGGGTACGCCTAAAGCTGATATCTTGCATTTATTTGCTGAATACGGTTTAGAGCCAAAACAAATTATTGAATTACGGGAAATTCAATTAGCGCTAGGATTAGTCGCAGCAGGAGAAGGAATTAGTATTATTCCTAAAAGTGCTAGCACTATTGTATTACGTGATTTGCAATACTTACCGCTACTCAATACTGAGGCTACCACACCGATTTTTATGTCTATGCGTAATTTTGAAGAAAATAGTCAGATTGACTCTATGTTTAATACTATCCAATCCATTTACAACACTGAAAATATTAAATAGTTCATCAATTTAATATTAAGCTCTATCTCAACCAATCTAAAATACACGATGACGGCGGTGTTGAACGCTGTAAAGCTGATTCAAGTACTGCTAAACTGGCTAATAAACGTAATTTTTTACGAGTACGCGTAACGCCTGTATACAATAACTCTCTGCCTAATAAACTATGGCCAGTATTATCAGGCATGACCAATAGTACTTCATCAAACTCTGAGCCTTGGCTTTTATGAATTGTCATTGCCCAAGCGCTTTCAAATAAAGGTAAACGTACAGGAGTAATCGACCGATATTTTTCTTCTGTTACATCAGGAAAATAAACCCGTAATTG
>JBDKGX010000097.1:0-8967 GCA_039797965.1 Pseudomonadota bacterium | reverse complement strand
TACTTGAGAGCTATAACCTTTACAAACAATTCAAAGCGCTTTACGACTAGGCTAAAACCCTAATGAGCAATTATTTTAACCTCTTTTCCTACTGAAATAATAACACCTTACCTTAACCAGCGTTAGTAGGCTGTAATCTTTATAAAATAGCTTACTTAGGTCATTTTAAGGAGTGACTGAAATTGCGTTATACGCTTAAAAGCGCTGTAATGTCGCCCCTTTTGCTGCTGTTTACTCAAACTTTATGAAATCATCTGCGTTACTCGGTTACTGGCTAGCCTTTGCGGGAGTACTTATTTTATCACCTGATGCGTTATTGATTCGTTTGGCAGGGGATGACCCTTGGCAAATCACGGCATGGCGTGGCACTTTGAGTGGCTTAGTGATTGTGGCGTATTGCGCTTTTATTGGGCAAAGTACTTTAACCCAACAACTTAAACCCGCAGGCTGGCTAGGTCTATTAGGCGTGACTGTCTCGGTGGCTTGTTCAGGTTTGGGATTTATTTACGGTATTACTCATTCTAATGTCACGGATGTATTAGTGATTATTGCCTTTACACCACTGATGAGCGCCCTACTCTCCGCCATTTTTCTAAAAGAGCCTGTACGCTTGCGCACATGGATAGCCACTTTAGTCTGTGGTGTAGGTTTAGCGATTTTGTTAGGGCAAGCTGATAGTCAAAGTCACTGGACAGGACTAGTAGGTGCATTCGTAGCCGCATTAGGTTTAGCCGCACAATTTGTATTTATGCGCAGCCGCCCCCAAGCTGATTTAACCGCCGCCATAGGTTTAGGCAATATACTCAGTGGCATGGTAGCGATGTTATTTGCGAGTACTTTGACCTTAACAAGCACCTCTTCATTCCTAGCCATTTTAGCGACCGCCCTTATTATTATTCCTGTGCCCTTTATTTTATTTGCCATGTCCTTGCGCTATATCACCGCTGCTGAAACGTCTTTGATTATGCTGATTGAATCAGTATTGGGATCATTTTGGGTCTGGCTATTTTTAGGGGAGCTACCGTCACAAAGTACAGTGCTGGGAGGGATTTTAGTGTTGAGTACTTTGACTATTTACAGCTTTCTGACTCTAAAAGACATGCAAAGTACTCCCACTAATACTCCATAGATTTTGGTAGATAAGGAGTTGATATCAACAATATTCCGACTCTAACTCTTTGCTTCTGATGCTTTGACGGCAAACAAAGGAATCGACTCTGAAACGTTTTGTAGGCGTGGGCGATCTGGCTCTACCGTACTTAACGGGGTGGTTTCGACCATGGTGGCAGCACTGCGTTTGGCTAAGCGTTGGTAATCACGAGTACCTGCCTCTTTCCAAGCAATTTCTTCGGTACTTAATTCACGAATAATACGGGCAGGTGTACCCGCTACTAAATGCTTGTCGGGAACGATCATTTTAGCTTTGACAAAGCTCATCGCGGCGACCATGGCTGAATGACCAATTTCAGCACCGTCCATCACTACCGCATTCATCCCCACCAAGGCATTTTCACCAATATGGCAGCCGTGTAAGACTGCACCATGCCCAATATGCCCATTACGCTCAATAATCGTATCCGTACCGGGGAAGCCGTGCATGACACAGGTATCTTGTACATTCGCCCCCTCTTTTAAAATCAAGCGTCCAAAATCACCCCGTAAAACCGCACTAGGCCCCACATAACAATGGGCTCCGACAATTACATCGCCGATTAACGTCGCAGTGGGATGAACATAAGCAGAAGGATCAACCACAGGACGGATACCATCAATGGCATAACAAGGCATAAAGTACTCCTCAAATCATAAGCGGGTTTCAAATATGATACAGATAAAATGATTTTTTACAAAATCTTGTATCTTATTAAAATGATCAGGTATAGTAGCAACCATTCCATTTAGCCGCAGGAGTCCAACATGACCTATGAAACCATTCTTTATAGTTTCAGTCAGGGGGTTGCCACCCTAACCTTTAATCGACCTGAGCGATTAAATAGTTTTAATAGTCAAATGCATCAAGAAGTACGTGAAGCACTGAGTACTCTTAAGCAGGACTCCTCCGTACGTTGCTTATTAATCAATGCCAATGGTCGTGGCTTTTGTGCGGGACAAGATTTAAGTGATCGTGCTGTTGCTGCCGATAGTGCTATGCCCGATTTAGGCGAATCCTTAGAAAAAAACTACAATCCATTAATTCGTACTCTCACTACGTTACCGTTACCTGTCATTTGTGCCGTCAATGGGGTAGCTGCGGGCGCAGGCGCTAATCTTGCCCTAGCGTGTGATATTGTACTGGCGGCACGCTCTGCTTCCTTCATTCAAGCCTTTTGTAAAATTGGTTTAGTCCCTGACTCTGGGGGTACTTGGACATTACCGCGTTTAGTAGGGCAAGCTCGCGCCATGGCATTGAGTATGTTAGGTGATAAAATCAGTGCAGAGCAGGCGGCACAGTGGGGCATGATTTGGCAATGTGTCGATGATGCGCAGTTACAAGAGCAAGCGCTAACACTAGCCCAACACTTAGCAACTCAGCCGACTCAAGGCCTAGCTTCTATCAAGCAAGCTATCCACGCCTCCTATACTAACCCCCTCTCTGAACAACTTGATCTAGAGCGTGATTTACAACGTTTAGCGGGCAAAACCGCTGATTATCGTGAAGGTGTACAAGCCTTTATGCAAAAACGCTCCCCACAATTTACAGGACGCTAAGATGGCAGCACTGACTCCAGACAAAATTATTGCCGTGATTGGCGCAGGTACTATGGGAGCTGGTGTAGCACAAGTCGCTGCACAGGCAGGTCATCAAGTTCTACTTTTTGATGCCAATGCTGGCGCTGCCCAACAAGGTATTGATCGTACCTTAGCAGGCATTGATAAATTAGTGGAGAAAGGCAAAATTGCCGCCGCTGAGCGTGAAGTACTGGCTCAACGTTTAGTAGCCGTTGAAAAACTTGAAGACTTAGCACCCGCTCATTTAGTGATTGAAGCTATTGTTGAACGTTTGGATATTAAACAATCAGTTTTTAAACAGCTCGAAGACATTTGTGCCCCTGATACCCTTCTAGCCACTAATACCTCCTCTCTTTCCGTTACCGCTATTGGGGCTGCATTAAAACGTCCTGAGCGCTTAGCGGGTATGCACTTTTTTAATCCTGCACCGATTATGAAACTGGTAGAGATTATTAGTGGCTTAGCTACTACCCCTGAAGTACTCACTACTTTAGTGGAGACTGCTCAAGCGTGGGGCAAACAAACGGTACAGGCTAAATCAACGCCCGGATTTATTGTCAATCGAGTCGCCCGCCCATTTTACGCAGAAGGTTTACGAGTACTTCAAGAAGGGGGCACGGATGTAGTCACTATTGATGCCATTATGCGCGAATCGGGCAACTTTAGAATGGGTCCTTTTGAGCTAATGGATTTGATTGGGCAGGATGTCAATTATGCTGTTACCTGTTCGGTACATGATGCCTATTATGGTGATCCGCGTTTTATGCCCTCATTGATTCAAAAAGAACTGGTAGATGCAGGCTTTTTAGGGCGTAAAACGGGACGAGGCTTTTATAACTACGCCAAAGATGCCACACCGCCACAACCTAGTCATGCCCCCCAATGTGATCGCCCTGAAAGTGTCACCATTATTGGTACTGCGCCTTTTGCTGAGAGCATTATTAACCAAATTAAAACGGCGGGTATGCACCTTGAGATTGAAAAGGGGGATAACGAGGAAGATTTTATTATTCTCGCAGGAGAGGCGTGCCTAGTACTCACTGATGGGCGTATGGCTACCCAAGTAGCGGTCGAGGATGAAATTTCTGACTTAGTACTGTTTGACTTAGCACTGGATTATGGTACTGCCAAACGTATTGCGCTTGCCCCCGCTGATCAAACCCATCCAGACGCTTTAAATGATGCGATTGGCTTTTGGCAAGCTTTAGGCAAACAGGTTTCAGTCATTGACGATATTCCGGGTATGTGTGTCATGCGTACCGTTGCGATGCTAGCTAATGAGGGGGCAGATGCCGTCAATCAAGGGGTTTGCCGCGCTAAAGATGTCGATATTGCTATGCAAAATGGCGTGAATTATCCCAAAGGGCCTTTAGCATGG
This sequence comes from Pseudomonadota bacterium, assembly GCA_039797965.1. GTDB lineage: Bacteria > Pseudomonadota > Gammaproteobacteria > Thiotrichales > Thiotrichaceae > Thiofilum. The sequence goes on along the minus strand of JBDKGX010000097.1, from coordinate 4,859 downwards.
GCCGATAGTTTAGGCGTAGCACGAGTACTTAATGTCTTAGATAACCTACAAACTATTTACGGTGAAGACCGTTATCGTGCCTCGCCTTTATTACTGCGTACGGCTTTAACAGGAGGGACATTAGTATGAGTTTAACACCTGAGCAGCTAGCGACTGAGTGTAGTCGAGTCATGCATATTACGGATTATGCTGCACAAATGATGGGTATTGAAATTATCCAAACCTCAGTGGGTAAAGCTGAGCTACGTATGACCGTGCGTAAGGATATGCTCAATGGGCATGGCTCTTGTCATGGGGGCATGATGTTTACTTTAGCTGACACCGCTTTTGCACATGCTTGTAATAGTACTAATAAGGTAACCGTTGCTTCAGGTTGTACGATTGACTTTATAGCTCCCGCCTTTGAAGGTGATACCTTAATCGCGGTAGCAGAAGAACGTACTCGTAGTGGTCGCACAGGCATTTACGACATTAATCTCACTAAGCCCGATGGAGCGTTAGTAGCGATTTTTCGAGGGCGTTCTTATCAAATTAAAGGGCAAATTGTAGCGGAGGACGCTGTATGAGTAACCAAGCCTTTATTTGTGATCCGATTCGTACTGCTATTGGACGTTTTGGCGGCAGTTTAGCGGAAGTACGCACAGATGATTTAGCGGCTATTCCACTCAAAGCCCTAATGGAACGTAATCCTAAGGTGGATTGGGCTAAAGTTGACGACGTGATTTTAGGCAATGCTAATCAGGCGGGTGAATGTAACCGTAACCTAGCCCGTATGGCTACTTTGTTAGCGGGTTTACCCATTGATGTTCCGGGAACTACAGTCAATCGTTTGTGTGGGTCGGGCATGGATGCGGTGGGCTTAGCCGCACGCACTATTAAAGCTGGTGAAGCTGAGTTAATGATTGCAGGTGGAGCGGAATCGATGACTCGCGCCCCTTTTGTAATGCCTAAGGCGACCGCTGCCTTTAGTCGTAATGCTGAAATCTATGACACCACCATCGGCTGGCGTTTTCCGAACTCGAAAATGAAAGAGCTATACGGCACAGAAAGCATGCCAGAAACGGCTGAAAATGTTGCAGCAACGTTTAATATTGCCCGCCAAGATCAAGATTTATTTGCTTTTCGCTCCCAGCAACGCACTGCTAAAGCTCAAGCAAACGGTACTTTGGCGCAAGAAATCATTTCTGTACTGCTGCCACAACGCAAAGGCGAACCCAAGGTATTTCAGGTGGATGAGCATAACCGTGCAGATACTACTTTGGAGGGTTTAGCTAAATTAGCCACGCCGTTTAGAGTAAATGGGACTGTAACTGCGGGCAATGCCTCTGGTGTGAATGATGGCGCTTGTGCCATGTTGATTGCCTCCGAGCTGGCTTTAGGACAACACGGTTTAACCCCTATTGCTCGTGTGGTCGGTATGGCAACTGCAGGCGTTGCACCTAGCATTATGGGTTTTGGTCCTGCCCCTGCTACGCGCAAAGTACTCGCTCAAACGGGACTAACCTTGGCACAAATGGATGTAATTGAACTCAATGAAGCATTTGCCTCGCAAGCATTAGCCGTATTACGCGATTTAGGTTTACCCGATGATGCCGAACACGTGAATCCCAATGGTGGCGCGATTGCTTTAGGTCATCCTTTAGGAATGAGTGGCGCACGCTTAGTCACTACGGCTGCATATCAATTGCAACGCACGGGTGGACGTTATGCACTGTGTACTATGTGTATTGGTGTAGGGCAAGGTATTGCCATGATTATTGAAAGGGTTTAACACCCTAGAGTACTCAGTACTCAACACGCTAGGAAAAACAATTTAGCTAGGAGGAGAATGGAATGAGTTATACACCTTTCCCTGAGGCACAGTTAAGCTCGGTACACGCCAGTCGTGATGAGATTGAAGCCCTACAATTACAACGTTTGCAATGGACGCTACATCATGCCTATCAGCATGTGCCTATGTATAAAAAGAAATTTGATGATGCTGGTGTTCATCCTGATGATCTTAAAACTTTAGCGGATTTAGCTAAATTTCCCTATACCACTAAACAAGACTTACGTGATAACTATCCGTTTGGTACGTTTGCTGTGCCAATGGAAAAAGTTGCTCGAATTCATGCGTCTAGTGGTACGACAGGTAAGCCTACAGTGGTAGGTTATACCCACGGTGATATTAGTCGCTGGGCTGACGCAGTAGCACGTTCTATTGCAGCAGCGGGCGGAAAAGCGGGTGATAAAGTACATGTAGCCTATGGTTATGGATTATTCACGGGGGGGTTGGGTGCACATTACGGTGCGGAACGTTTAGGTTGTACAGTCATCCCTATGTCGGGCGGGCAAACCGAAAAACAAGTTCAACTTATTCAAGATTTTAAGCCTGACATTATTATGGTAACACCGTCTTATTGCTTAAATATTGCTGATGAATTTGAGCGTCAAGGCTTGGAGGCTAGTCAATGCTCTTTACGTATTGGAATCTTTGGTGCTGAGCCTTGGACTAATGCCATGCGTCACGATATCGAACATAAAATGGGCATTGATGCCGTCGATATTTATGGTTTATCAGAGGTCATGGGACCTGGGGTGGCGCAAGAGTTTGTAACCACTAAAGATGGCCCTACTATTTGGGAAGATATGTTTTATCCTGAAACGATTGATCCTACTACCTTACAACCCGTCTCCAGTGGCGAGGGTGAGTTGGTATTTACTTCATTAGTGAAAGAGGCTATGCCTGTCATCCGTTATCGTACCCGTGATTTAACCACTTTACTCTCTGGCACGGCTTGTAATATGCGCCGTATGCAAAAAATCACGGGGCGTAGTGATGATATGATGATCGTGCGGGGGGTGAATGTATTTCCTACGCAGATTGAGGAGTTAATCTTACGAGTACCCTCTTTAGCGCCTCACTATCAAATTGAGCTTTCGCGTGAAGGGCATTTGGATAATATGAGTGTTGCCGTAGAAATACGTAGTAATAGCCTCACCGAATCCGAGCGCCAAGCAGCGGCTAAAGAATTGCGTCATTTAGTCAAATCGTTAGTTGGCGTATCGATTAATGTCATAATTAAAGGTGAAGGTGGAGTACCACGTTCACAAGGCAAAGCCCAACGAGTTCTTGATAATCGTAGGATTATCTAAACCGAGCCCCAACCAGCAGGAGCTAATTATTGACTCCTCCATACCTTCCTTAGCTCCTGCTGGTAAGGCATTAAGAAATCATTAGTTTTATCTAAAGTATTAACATTAACTTGTAAAACAGCACAAATAATAGTCTGGAAAATCAAATTATAAAAAATCTATTTTATTCTATAATTAGGTATGACTTAGTTTTAAGGTTATTTATAGGAGTCTGGCAAAGAGCATCTATTAGTCTAAATAACCCTCAAACCAAATCCAACATCCCCACTTTCCCTTAAAATAATCAGATGACTGTCTCCACAATCCACACAAAAAGTAATTTCTTGATAATATGCTTAGCAAAGAGATCTTTCAAAAATTGATAAATTTAGTTTCGATCATTAATTTAAAATCTAATGAGAAATTAAATACAGCCAAACACGCACCAAAACATTAACTTTAAACAACCAATAAAATTTATTAGGAGCGGAGCAACACCAATATGAAAAAATTATTTATTAAATATTTTATATTAACTGTTCTTTCTATTAGCACCATTACAAATAGTCAGGCTCTAGAAATATCCACTAAAAACAACTTAGATAAAAACCATATTGATCAATTAATACAATCAAACTCCCAAGAATGCCAAGCTTTTCTTAGCAGGTCTAAAATACCTTGGGCAGAAGCTAATGTAGTTAATTGCTTTGCAAACTTTAGCTCCATTGAGCATCAAGAGAAAGGTTTGAATCATTTAGTTAGCATATTACTTTCCCACAAACCGACTGTATCTACACATACGCTATCTAAAGTACTAGAAGTTATTGTTAAAAACCCTTACAACGCCAAATATTCCAAACCTATTAAACGCCTTCTTCAATCCGGTTCATCTTCTGATAATATAACCTTACAGCAAATATATGACGGAAATGATACTGCTTGTGACTCTATAGATGCTATTCTTAAGGCTAACGAGAAGCTTTATAAAAATGATATTACTTTACAAAAAACTATTGATGGTACACGCCGATTAGAAGATTTACATCATCTGGTCAATACCGACCTAGGGTATACACTATGCTCAAATGCTATAAAAACCCTAATTAGTTACAACCCTCAACTTCTTAATACTAGGTCTAGACAGGGTAGTACTCCTTTATACTACTATCTGCTTGATCTAAAACATCCTCAATGGAGCTTCGATAGGGTCAAATTACTTATGACACGAAAAAACATTAATATAGCTGATACTTACGGTTATACCGCTTTACATATATTACTACGTAATAATAAAAGTCAATGGGACGCTGCCGTAATAAAGCAAGCTATCAAGTTGGGTGCTAATCTCAACCTTAAAAATATAGAGGGGGTTTCTGTAAAGGATATGATATTAAAACGCCCTGACTTAGTAAAAGCATTGAAAAATACTATTAGAATAAAATAAAAACTCCACTTGTTTTAATAAGATATAGTTATCAGTAGATGATTATTGCTATAAAATAGGTCGGCTTGGGTAAGAGTTGGGGACTTTAAGGTTATGTGTGATGGAGGGGTAACGGCAAGGGGTAGTAGACCTGTTAGTGGGTAACAGTAATGAGCGTGGTATTATAGTCTCAAACGTAGAAAAGGCAGTAAGACTACTCTTTAGAAAAAATTTACTTTACTTGGCATGACTTAAAAGACTGAAGTATCTCTAATGCTAAATATAGCCAGACACAAGAGAAATCTATGCGCCAAAAATA
>JBDKGX010000096.1:0-8978 GCA_039797965.1 Pseudomonadota bacterium | reverse complement strand
ATTAATATCCAAGATAAACGCCGTCTTTTATAAAGCTCTTGTGCTACTGTACTCACGGATTGGCGTTCTTGCATTTCTAGTGCAAAACCTTTAACTATCCCAATATTGCCAATAGTGTCTGAATAAGCGCCCCCTAGTTTAGAGTCTGATTCTGCTACACGTTCATCAAACTTCAGTTTCCAGATTGAAAAGCCTACACTCCATGTTAAAAAAAGTACTACCCATATTAGAAAATAGGCTGCAAATAGAGCATCTTGCTGATAGAAAATAATAAAAGCGGCGATAATGGCGAGTACTTTAGTATAAAGTTGAAAGATGAGCCAATCAGTAATGGATTCAAATGAGCGAGTAAATCGAGTAGCTTGTTTAACTAAACTACCGGAAAAATTATCCTCAAAAAACCGATATTTTTGCTTGAGTAACGTTTCAAAACAAAAGTTATCTAAATAGCGTAAACCACCCGCCTCTAAAGGAATAATTCCAAACTCCACAATACGCCACGATACCCATACCGCAGCAAACATAGCCATTAAATAGCTAAGGTTTTGCATTAAAAGGGCTAAAGTAGTTTCACTAAAGGGTTGAGTTAATGCATTAGCGATAGATTTATAAATCAGTGGGATGGCTAAATCAAAGCCAACAGCAGTAGTTAACCCTAATAACACGACTAATAATGACCTGCGTTGTCGCCAGAGTAGTCGCCCATATTCCTGAAAAACGGTTTTCATCATTAATACCCTATGGTTAGGGGGCTAAGTGTAGCGTAAATTATTGGTAGAACTGTACCTATACTTAAACCTTTGCAGTGCTAGAATCGCGCTTTTTATGGGCTAGGTTTCGATTATGACAGCGCAGGCTGAGCATCAGCACTCGACCCAACAGGGTATTATTTTAGTATTATTATCTGCCTTGGTATGGAGTAGTGGAGGGGCTATTTCTCGTGCTATTGGCGTTGACGATCAATGGGCTGTGGTGGCATGGCGCTCCTTCTTTGCAGCTTTGTTTTTACTGGCTTTTTTGCTGTGGCGCGATGGTTTTAAAGGGACTGTTCAAGCCTTTCGCTCTATGGGGTGGCCGGGTTTTGGAGTGGCTATTTGCTTTGCGATTTCAACCACCTGTTTTGTAATGGCGATTTCCTATACGACCGTGGCGAATGTCTTATTGATTCAAGCAGCTGCCCCGATTATTGCGGCGTTTATGTCATGGTTATTGTTTAAGGAGCAAGTACCTGTAGCAACGTGGTTAGCGATTATAGGGGTAGTACTGGGTGTCGTAATGATGGTGTCGGATTCTTTAGGCAATCACATGTCCCTAGTGGGTAATGTGTTTGCATTAGCTTTAGCTTTTTCATTTGCTACAGCCACTGTGATTACGCGGCGTTATGCTCATGTGCGAATGACCCCTGCGGTGGCAACAGGTGTATCAATGTCTGGGGTGCTAGCCGCATTTATGGCGAGTACTTTAGTGGTGTCTATGCATGATTTAGGTTGGCTGATGGCATTTGGGGCTTTAAATTTAGGTTTGGGGTTGGCGTTATTTGTTACGGGAGCGCGATTAATTCCAGCAGCGCTAGCAGCTTTACTGAGTACTTTGGAACCTGTATTGGGGCCAGTATGGGTATGGTTGTTTCATCACGAAGTACCCAGCCATATGACGATAATAGGTGGGATTATTATTTTAATAGCGTTGGTGAGTAATATTATGTGGCAATATTATCACCAACGCTTTAATCCCAAATGAGCTTAAACCAAAATCACTTAAGCGGCCGACAACTCCATTAAAGGCCAGCGTGGACGTACTTGAATAATAGGGGCTTCAAGTACCCCAGCCTTGAGACGCATAGCCCCTGCTAGAGCAATCATGGCGCCATTGTCAGTACAGAACTCTAAGCGTGGAAAAAATACTTGAGCGGGGAGCGTAGCGAGCTGTTCACGCAGCCGTAAGTTAGCGCCTACACCTCCTGCCACCACGAGTTGTTGACGTCCGGTTTGCTTTAAAGCGCGGTGACATTTAATCGTTAAAGTATCAATGACCGCCTCTTCAAAAGCCCGCGCAATATCGGCTTTGTCTTGTTCGGTTTGAGTGGAGTTTGCCAAGCTGTCAGGGTGGCGGTCTTCAATCCACTAAAACTAAAATCACAGCCGGGGCGGTCAACCATAGGGCGAGGAAAACGATAGAGGCCTGAGCGACCTTGTAGTGCCAATTTAGCTAATAAAGGCCCTCCGGGATAATCTAAACCCAGTAGTTTTGCCGTTTTATCAAAGGCTTCCCCTGCAGCGTCGTCGACACTTTCACCTAATAAACGATACTCACCAATACGGGGTACATCGACCAGCATTGTGTGCCCCCCCGATACTAATAAAGCTACAAAGGGAAATTGTGGTGCAGGGGTCTCGAGCATAGGGGCTAATAAATGCCCTTCCATGTGATGCACACCCACCGAGGGAATATTTAAACCCCATGCTAAAGAGCGAGCAATAGAAGCACCCGTCATTAATGCCCCAATGAGACCAGGGCCTGCGGTATAAGCAATGCCTTCAATCTCATTTAACGTGAAATTTGCTTTATGGAGAGTCTCTTTAATTAAAGGTAGAACTCTGCGTATATGATCGCGAGAGGCTAACTCAGGAACAACACCTCCGTATTCGGCATGGAGCTTAATTTGACTAAATAGACAATGCGATAAAAGGCCTTGTTCAGTAGAATAAACGGCAACGCCGGATTCATCGCAAGAGGTTTCAATTCCTAAAATAATCATATACTATTATCAGATATATTAATGATAAAAATGATAAACCATGAAAAAAGCCCAAGGCTTCACTTTAATTGAGCTAATGATGGTAGTCGCAATAATTGGCATTCTAGCATCGATAGCCTTACCTGCCTATCAAGACTACATAAAGCGTGCTTATGTAGTAGAGGCATTGAATCTAGTCTCCGAAACCAAATCTGATATCGCTACCTATTACGGTACTCATGGGCAATGGCCAAGTTCTATATTAGAAAGCTCTATGACCAGTAAAACCTTTGAAACCAAGGCGGTTAAGGGTATCGCGGGTGAAGAGTTAAATGGTGGTTTACAATTTAGAATTAATATTGAGTTTAAACCGGATATATTAGTCCAAGGTGACACTAGTTACGTGTATTTAGAGTTAGATACCAGTACTAATGTCCAGTCTTCCTTACGTTGGAAATGTTATAAAAGTCCTAATATACCGGGGCAATATGTTCCGTCTGTTTGCCGTTGCAATAATAGCGCTTGTACAACTTCCTAGGTTTTAAGTGATTAGTTGTTTAGAGCCTGTCAAGCGGAGTTTAAATCACTCCTCCCTACCTTAAAGATTTTCACCCTATCTTTACCATGATAGCATGCACGCTTTGCCAAAGCGTGTAAGAGGGCTACATGGAGTTTCAGAGTTATATTCAAAAAATCACCGAAGGTCAGTCCCTGTCTAGTGAGGATATGACTCGGGCAATGACTTTAATTATGACCGGAGAGGCAACCCCCGCCCAAATTGGTGGTTTTTTAATGGGACTACGAGTACGGGGAGAAACGGTTGATGAGATTAGTGCTGCGGCTAAGGTGATGCGCCAATTAGCGACTCCGGTTGAGGTAGATAAAGAGTACTTAGTCGATACCTGTGGTACAGGCGGTGATGCTAGTGGCACGTTTAATATCTCCACCACCTCCGCTTTTGTAGTAGCTGCTGCAGGCGGTAAAGTCGCCAAGCACGGTAATCGTGCCGTTTCCAGTAAGTCAGGGAGTGCCGATGTACTCGAAAACTTGGGTGTCAATATTAATCTCAGTCCTGATCAAGTGTGCCAATGTATTAATGAGGTAGGCTTAGGTTTTTTATTTGCCCAACGTCATCATGGTGCAATGAAGCATGCGATAGGTCCGCGTCGGGAGTTAGGCGTACGTACCTTATTTAATGTTTTGGGTCCTTTGACTAATCCGGCGGGTGCGCCTAATCAAGTACTCGGTGTCTTTAGCCAACAATGGGTGAATCCCTTAGCTCAAGTACTGCAAAAATTAGGCAGTCGGCATGTCATGGTGGTCAATGCCTTAGATGGTTTGGATGAAATCTCGATCAGTAGTGAAACATTAGTGGCAGAACTCAAAGACGGTCAAATCCGTGAGTATTATATTGCCCCTGAAGATTTTGGTCTAACACGAGCCCCCTTAAGTAGTATTCAAGTGCATAGTACAGCCGATAGTGTTGAACGAGTACAACAAGTACTTAACGGTCAAGCGGGAGCGGCTCGTGATATCGTATGTCTTAATGCTGGAGCAGCGTTATATGTGGCAGGCTGTGCCAGCTCTCATGCCGATGGTATTGCTCTAGCTCAGCAAGCCATTGACAGCGGTGCATCGGCTCAACGTTTACAACAATTAATCAACCTAACTCAGACTTTTACTGCATGAGTACTATATTAGATAAAATTCTTGCCACTAAAATGCAGGAAAATGCCGAACGCTCCAAAACCCACTCGTTAGCACAACTACGAGCGCTTGCTCAAAACGCTAGCCCAGTACGGAGGTTTTTAAAGTCACTTCAAACTAAAATTGCTCAAAACCAACCCGCTATTATTGCCGAAATCAAAAAAGCCTCGCCCAGTCGTGGTGTGATTCGTGCAAACTTTAATCCGCCTGAAATTGCTCAGCAATATGAGCAAGCAGGGGCAGCGTGTTTATCTGTGTTAACTGATGAGCAGTACTTTCAAGGAGCAACCGAGTACTTACAGGCGGCACGAGCAGCCTGTGCTCTACCCGTCATTCGTAAAGACTTCATTATTGACCCATATCAAGTCTATGAAGCCCGCGCGATGGGGGCGGATTGCGTGTTATTAATCGTTTCTGCTTTAACCGATGACCAGTTACAAAGCCTGTATGCCTTAAGTACTCAGCTGGGCATGGATGTGTTAATCGAAGTCCATGATTTAGAGGAGTTAAAGCGTACTTTACCTCTCAATGCACCTTTGATTGGAATTAATAACCGTAATCTTAAAACTTTTGAAACACGCCTAAATACTACCCTAGAGCTATTACCTTTTGTGCCTGAGGGCGTCGTACTGGTGACAGAAAGTGGGATTCACACGAGGGCTGATGTGAAATTAATGCGCGATCATCAGGTCAATAGCTTTTTGGTGGGTGAGGCGTTTATGAAGCAGCCTGATCCAGGGGTTGCATTACAACAATTATTTTTTAACCCAGAGAGTTAAAGCATGTTTGTACATCCACAGATTGACCCTGTTGCATTGTCATTGGGGCCACTGAAAGTCCATTGGTATGGTCTTATGTATGTTGTAGGCTTTTTGGGCTTTTTAATATTAGGCAAGCGTCGAGCTAAAGAGCCTAATAGTCCCTTAACGCCGGATAATATTGACGACTTAATGTTCTGGGGAGCGATTGGGGTCGTCGTGGGAGGGCGTTTGGGGTATATGCTGTTTTATAACCTCAAAGCGTTTGTTGCTAATCCTTTGACCTTTTTCCAGATTATGGATGGTGGGATGAGTTTCCACGGTGGCTTAATTGGCGTGATATTAGTCATGATTACGGCAGCATGGAAATGGCATAAGCCGTTTTTTGTTATCTCTGATTTTGTAGCGCCTTTGATTCCGATTGGCTTATTTGCAGGGCGGATTGGTAACTTTATTAATGGTGAGCTGTGGGGACGTCCAACCGATGTACCTTGGGGGATGGTTTTCCCTAAAGTAGACGATTTAGCCCGTCACCCTTCACAACTGTATCAAGCCTTTTTAGAAGGGATTGTGTTGTTTGTGTTATTGAATGTGTACCGTCGGATGTCGCCACCGATGGGGGCTATTTCAGGCTTATTTTTAGTCGGTTATGGTTTAGCCCGCTTTATTGTGGAATTTGTGCGTGAGCCGGATCAGCAATTAGGTTATGTCGCGTTTGGCTGGATGACGCAAGGTCAAGTACTGACTATTCCGATGATTTTATTAGGGGCGTTTTTTATGTGGAATGCCTATCACCGTAAAACTGAAGTGAAAACGGTATGAAGCAATATTTAGATTTAATGCGACATGTACGCGATACCGGTGTCACTAAATCAGATCGTACTGGAACAGGGACTAAGTCAGTCTTTGGTTATCAAATGCGCTTTAATTTAGCGGAGGGTTTTCCTCTGGTAACTACTAAAAAGGTTCATCTGAAATCCATAGTTTATGAGCTACTGTGGTTTTTGCAAGGCAGTACTACTGTGCGCTATTTGCAAGAGCACGGTGTGTCGATTTGGGATGAGTGGGCAGATGAAAATGGCGAGCTAGGCCCTGTGTATGGCTCACAATGGCGGAGTTGGCCTACTCCTGATGGAGGGCATATCGATCAAATTACCGAAGTACTCCAACAACTCAAACATAACCCCGATTCGCGTCGTATTTTAGTAAGTGCGTGGAATGTGGCACAAGTAGCAAAAATGGCTTTGCCGCCCTGTCATACGATGTTTCAGTTTTATGTGGCTGAAGGGAAGTTATCCTGTCAACTTTACCAGCGTAGTGCGGATATTTTTCTAGGTGTACCCTTTAATATTGCCTCTTATGCTTTACTGACTCATATGATGGCACAAGTGTGTGATTTGGCGGTGGGTGATTTTGTGCATACGTTGGGTGACGCTCATTTGTACCTAAACCATTTGGATCAGGTCGAAACGCAATTGAGTCGTGAGCCATTGCCCTTGCCAACATTGCAATTGAATCCTGAAGTGAAGGATTTATTTGCTTTTCAATATAATGATATTCAAGTACTGAATTATCAGTCTCACTCCGCTATTAAAGCCCCTGTTGCCATTTAGGGGTCTTAAGCGAGTACTTAGGTTTAGCTAAGTACTCGTTGTCTTGTGCTATTTACCCTTAGTCCTATTAAAACCAGTTGATCTAAATTAAAGCTCAAGCAGGTGTTTTATAGTTAGACTTTCTTTTAAGAAACTAAAATTTTAATGACCATGACTATTATTCAAGATGTATTAAACAAAGTTGCCCAACGTAATGTGGGTGAACCTGAATTTCTTCAAGCGGTGTATGAAGTACTGCAATCCTTAGCACCAGTATTAGAACGTCGTCCTGACATAGCACTAGCGGGAGTTTTAGAGCGCATGGTGGAGCCAGAGCGCCAGATTATGTTCCGAGTACCTTGGGTCGATGATCAGGGAAAAGTACAAGTCAATCGCGGCTATCGTATACAGTTCAATAGCGCTATTGGCCCTTATAAGGGGGGCTTGCGTTTTCATCCTAGTGTTAATGGCAGTATTTTAAAGTTTTTGGGCTTTGAGCAAGTCTTTAAAAATGCGCTAACTACTTTACCAATGGGCGGTGGCAAAGGGGGCGCTGATTTTGACCCTAAAGGTAAATCTGATGCTGAGGTTATGCGTTTTTGCCAGTCATTCATGACCGAATTACAACGTCACATTGGGTCTGATACCGATGTTCCTGCAGGCGATATTGGTGTGGGTGCTCGCGAAATTGGTTACTTGTTTGGGCAATATCGTCGGATTCGTAATGAGTTTACGGGGGTACTCACAGGTAAGGGCTTAACGTGGGGTGGCTCTTTAATTCGTCCAGAGGCAACAGGATATGGGGCGGTCTACTTTGCCGAAGAAATGCTCAAAACCCGTGGGCAATCCTTAGAGGGTAAGATTTGTACAGTATCTGGTTCGGGGAATGTCGCGCAATACACAGTAGAGAAACTCAATCAATTAGGCGCAAAAGTCGTAACGCTATCCGATTCTGGTGGCACGATTTACGATCCTAATGGCATTACGGATGAGAAATTAGCGTGGGTCATGGAGCTGAAAAATGACCGTCGTGGACGCATTCAAGAATATGCCCAGCAATTCAATACAGAATATTATGCGGGACGTCGTCCGTGGCATATTCCGTGTGATTGTGCATTCCCCAGTGCTACACAAAATGAAGTTGACGGCGATGATGCCAGTACTTTGATTAAAAATGGTTGTACAGTGGTGTGTGAAGGCGCCAATATGCCAAGTACTCCTGAGGCAATTGATCAGTACTTGGCCAGTGGCATTTTATATGGTTTGGGTAAAGCTGCCAATGCTGGCGGGGTGGCAACCTCAGGGCTAGAAATGAGTCAAAACTCTATGCGTATGAGTTGGACACGAGAAGAGGTGGATGCCAAGTTGCATCAAATTATGATCAATATTCACCAAAACTGCTTTGAAACCGCCAAGGAATATGGTCAAGCAGGTAACTACATGGCAGGGGCTAATATTGCGGGCTTTATGAAAGTCGCGGATGCCATGTTGGCGCAAGGCGTTATTTAACGCTTTGCTAAGAGCTAGGGTCATATTTTAGCGTTCTAGCTCGGCTTCTTATCACTGACTTGAAACTCTATAAAATCGTCCCCATCTAATCTTTATCAAATAACTCAGGTAATAAACGATGGGTGATGGTTCGTGGATATTATTAGTACTCATTATTATAAGTATTGCGGTTTACTATGGGTTGCCTTACTACCGATTGCGCAAAGTACTCAGTAGCCCTTTTCCAGCTGAGTGGCGCAGTATCATTCGTCGTAATGTCCCCACCTATCGCTATCTACCAACTGACCTACAACAGCAACTCCAGCATTTAGTTAAACAGTTTATTCATCAAAAAGACTTTACGGGTTGTAATGGCTTAAGCATTACAGATGAAATTAGAGTCACTATTGCGGCCAGTGCTTGCTTGTTGTTACTCAATCGTAAAACGGATGTGTTTGGTGGTTTGCGTTACATTTTAGTTTATCCCAGTGCGTTTAGTGTGCCGCGTGAAAGTGAGGATGAAGGTGGTTTGCGTCATACTTATCCGGCACATTTACTCGGTGAGTCGTGGCAGAGCGGTAAAGTGATTTTGTCGTGGGAAGATGTATTAAAGGGTAATCAAGATCGCCATGATGGCATGAATTTAGTACTGCATGAGTTTGCCCATCAATTAGACAGCGAGGCGGGGGCGGTGAA
>JBDKGX010000095.1:0-9198 GCA_039797965.1 Pseudomonadota bacterium | reverse complement strand
ATATAACATCATTGACTACCTTTGGTGTTATTAAAAAGCCCCACTACATCACTCACCTTGACCTAGTGGGGGTGCATTCAATCAATACCTGTTTAATCAAGTAGCCGACCTTATTGTTACATAACACTAGGGCTACTGAGTTCTTTAAACCTTGAAGGAGATTTATGGATTAAGCAGGTTGTTAAGAGCCAATATCAATATAGCACCATCTTGTCTTTAAATGCAAATGATTATCATTTAATTTTAATGAGTCCGACAAATAGCAGACGCATCTGGACTTTCTACACTAGAAACGATGGCCTCTAAAAACTCATTCAACTCTTGCACACTTAATACTGACAAAATTCGATTCACCACATGAGGGTCAACCTTAGCAATGGTTTGTGTACCATTCGCTAATTGTAAATACAGTCCTGCGGCACTAGCTGCCGTATCATCCTCCAGCTCCTCTTCCATTTGCATTTGATCCTGCAACGTCAACTCATCAAATGCCTCATCTAAAGCATCCCAAGTACTGGGTTCAATCGTTTCACTGACTTTAAATACGATGGCATTTTGCACAGGCTCTCGATCCTCCTGATACGCAACCCCGCTATTTTGCAAGTACTCACGAAACTGCTCTGCCACTGCTTTAGTAAAAAACAAGTACTCAATCACACCATTCATTAAGAGCCTCCTTTTAGTTCCTCTTGGGATACTTTGAGCAGTACTTTATCCATTAAGCGCTGGGGCAATAGTCGTTCTAATAGGGCAAAGAACTGCGTCGGTTTAGTCACGCGATAACGCACTTTAGGATTTGGGCTTTGCAAAGCAGCCACTACACACTTTAAAACCGCTTCGGGTTCTAAGGTAAAGGGGGCAACAGGCCCTTCTTTTTCTAAACGTGCCACAGCGCCTCGATACTGGTCACGAAACACACTTGCGTCAATATCCACATTGTCACGCAACGCTTTCAAAGAATTCTTACGAAACAAACTCTTAATGGGGCCTGGCTCAATAATGCTGACCTTAATATCCGTACTAGCAAGCTCCAAACGCAAAGTATCCGCTAAGCCCTCTAATGCATGTTTACTCGCGTTATAAGCCCCGCGAAACGGCAAACTAATAAAACCCAATACCGAGCTATTATAAATAATCCGCCCTTCATTTTTTTGGCGCATCATCGGTAGTAATAAATTCGTCAGTTGGTGCCAACCAAACACATTCACCGCAAACTGATACTCCAAAGCCTTACGACTAATATCCTCGACCGCTCCCGCCTGCCCGAAACCACCATTATGAAAGACGGCATAGACTTCACTATTGGTACGAAGCATTAACTCATAGGCACAATCTTTCACACTTTGCTCATTAGATAAATCGAGCGGAATGACTCTAAAACCTTCTTTTTCAAGGCGCTCTATATCCTCCGGTTTTCGGGCTGTGACATACACTTGATAACCTGCTAACTCACGCAATCCTCTAGCCACTGCATATCCAATCCCACTCGACGCTCCTGTCACTAATACATTTCTAGCCATAACTCTCTCGCTCACACCTTTAAAGTACTTTGACTGTAACTAGCGTTATTGAAATTTCCTAGTACTGGACTCATTATTCGCATCAGATTCATTCATGAGGATAGTTACCATGCCAATTTATGCTTATCAGTGCCAAGCTTGTGGTCATCAATTAGAAGCTCTACAAAAAATGAGCGACGCCGCGCTTACCGATTGCCCACAATGCCAAACCCCTAACTTGAAAAAACAAGTCTCCGCCGCCGCTTTCCGTTTAGGCGGGAGTGGCTGGTATGAAACCGACTTTAAAAAAGACAATAAGAAAAACCTAGCCACGACTGAGGCTGCACCTGCAGCACCTGCTTGTGGTACTGGTGGCTGTGGGGCAGCCGGTTGTAACGCTGCTTAATACTAAAAAAGTACTCCTAGTTATTTAAACATTATCTAAATAAATGGGAGTACTTTCCTTTTGTCTAAGCCCTTTTTGAACCTCCTCCCGTAAATTACCCACCTAAGCACTATCGCTAACCTAAGCTACACTCAGCTAAAGCCCCTATAATTTTTTGAAAATTTTTAACCCCCCTACTCTAGTGATAACCATGGAGAGTACTTTTTAATGAAGCATTTATTTAAACCCTTACTGTTAAGTCTTGCTCTAATCGCCCCACTGACTATTAGTGGTAACGTCGTGTTTGCGGCGGCTGCTAAAGGCATTCAGGATAAAGTGTCAGTGATTGCCATGAACAATCCTGATCAAAAATATGAAGTAGCCGCCAAATTACAATGGAATGCTAGCTATAAACGTTGGGATAGGATTTTAGTTGCTTATAATGGCAATCCTGTTCCCCCCTTGAGCCATCCCGTGTGGAGCTATTTGTCGAATATGCGTATTCCTGCCCAAGCAGGTACTAAACCGGGTGAGAATCGCTCTTATAAAGTGTTTTATTTAGAGGCTTACTGTACGGGTGTCACCCCACTGGCTAACAAACGCCCTATGAGTATTAACTTTGAGAATGATACGTTGGGTACTTATAAACAAAACGAATTTTTCCGTGATTGGAATTGCCCCAATTGGAATGCCACAGGAATGAAGCATGTCACGGTGATCAGTGGTAATGAAGCACACGCTGGTAAAGCCTTACGTTTGAATTTGCCAGCAGGACAGGTCGGATGTGCCGAACGTGGCGGTGATACCTGTATTCAATGGAAACCACATATTGGTGCCCGTTTAGACAAACTCACCTATAGCTATTGGATTAAATTAGCCCCTAATTTTGACTTTGCAGCCGGTGGACGTCTACCTGGTATTGGTAGCGTAACGCCTCTACCTGAAAGTACTCGCCCTAATGGTACGAATGGCTGGAATGTAGGAGCTGCATGGAAAGGCGATGGGACATTAGGTCAGTATGTGTCACATATGGATCAAACAGGCTCCAAAGGTGATTTTTGGTCATGGAAAACCGCTTTAAGCAAAGGTCAATGGCATCAAATCAAAACCACGGTCAAAGTGAACAGCCCTACTCAAGCCAATGGTTCAGTCACCACGTGGGTTGATGGTCAACAAGTACTAAATAAAAACGGTATTCGTTTTAGACAAACCGATAAACTCAGCATTGAGCGGTTACTATTTAATGTGTTTCACTCTGCTTACGCCCCCCCCAATCCAACCAAATCTATATTGATGATTTCCAATTAATCCCTTAATTTAAAAGTCCACTCATTCCATTCAAACTACTAGGTAATCAATAACCTAGTAGTTATGATTAATCTCGTGCTTTCCCCATTTATCCGAAAAAACTGAGTACCCTAATATTTCCACTTAAAATAAGTCACAATAAACACAAACCCCCATTTCAACGACAAAATAATACAGGGTGTCATTATGAAACTATTTCATTGGGCTACCGCGCTGACTACTGCATGCTTGATTATCTCTGCTCAAGCGCAAGCAGGTTCGTACTCTGATGATTATTCCTCAAGCTCATCTGAAGCATTAGGTGATTACAAAGCCGGTAATATTTATTTGGGTGGATCAATCGGATATGTCAACTCAAATGGCGGTGGTATTGGTCATCAATGTGGAGAGCTAACCTGTAGCGATACAATGTGGAAAGCCTATGCAGGCTACCAAGCCACGGAAACGGTTGCAGCTGAAGTGGGCTACCATAACCTTGGACATTATGAACACACTTGGACTAGTGCGGACGGTAAAACCTCGGCTTTATGGGATGTAAACTCCACCGCTTTGAGTGCTAGTGCCAAAGTGTCGACGGGTTTATTTGATAAAGTAGATACCTTTGGACGCATTGGATTTATGGCGTGGAATGCCCCTGCCACCATTGTTCCTAGTTATACAGGTAGTAGTAGCTCCAGCACCATTGAGCCTACCGATAATAGTGGTACTGATTTATTAATTGGTGCCGGTGCTGATTATAAGGTTAGTGATAATCTTAGTGTTCGTGGTGAATATGAACACGTAGGGGGCGATTTAAATGCCCATATGTTTTCAGTGGGTGCCAACTATAAAACCTTCTAAAATATTGTTCCTCTAAGAGTACTCACCTCAAAGTACTCTTAGAATCTCTGATAATAATAAAAATAATATAGGATCAATATGAAATCCTTGCAAAAATGGCTAGTCATTGCGGCATTTAGCTTGTTAGCTCCTGCGAGCTATGCGGACTCTTATGATTATGGTGATGATGCTTTTGGTGCTAATAAACCTAAATTGCCTGACCTATCGGGTTTTTATGGTGGCATCAGTGCTAGTACTTACCAAACAGACTGTTTTTTAAGTGCTGACCAATGTCAAAGTGGTGGCTGGAAACTGTATGGTGGTTACGATATTACTGAGAAAGTCTCTCTAGAAATGACCTATCACAATCTTGGTACTATTGAGGACTTAGAAGTCTCAGGTACCGGTATGAGTGGGGTAGTGACTCTGCCAGTAGGCAAAAATGGTTTTTCAGTACTTGGTAAAGTGGGTGCGGTCAAACTCAATGCTAAAGGCTCCGTCTCTACAATGGTAGGTGCGACTAAAGTCAACTCAGATATTAAAAAATCTGCTACAGGTATGCTGATCGGCGCAGGCACTGAATATGACATTGATGACAATTGGAATATTCGCACTGAATACGAGCACATTGGTGGCGACCAAAGTGTAGGTTTATTAAGTATTGGTGTGGGTTACTCGTCACTTTAACCCTTTATCCTGCCTTCTAAAACGCTGAGAGTACTTTAAGCCTTGATTGCTATAAAGTACTCCATTCACACTTGCACCCAAGTCTTGCAAGGCTTACCATCTCTGCTTTTCATTTTGCGCCTTTTACCTAATAGCCAATTAATAATAGGGCAGCTTTAAAGGTGCGTTATGGCCAACTCAATGCAACGATATGCAGGAATAATTATATGATGCGCAGCCATTATTGCGGGCAAGTGGATGAGAGCTTGCTAGATCAAACTATTACTTTGTGTGGATGGGTCAACCGTCGTCGCGATCACGGTGGCGTTATATTCGTCGATTTACGGGATCGTGCGGGTTTAGTGCAAATCGTTTTCAACCCTAATCCACAAGAGGTGTTTGCTAAGGCTGAGCGTGTCCGTAATGAATATGTGTTGCAAGTGACTGGTACTGTGCGTCTACGCCCAGAAGGTAGCGCTAATCCTGATTTACATAGTGGCAAGGTCGAAGTACTCGTCAAAGAACTAAACATTCTCAACGAAGCCGCCACCCCTCCTTTCCAATTAGACGAAAACAACGTAGGCGAAGATACGCGCTTAACCTATCGCTATATCGACTTACGCCGCCCTGAAATGCAACAGCGTTTCCAAACCCGTGCCAAAGTTACCGGCTTTATCCGTCGCTATTTAGAGGACAATGGCTTTTTAGACATTGAAACGCCGATGCTCACTAAAGCCACTCCTGAAGGGGCGCGTGATTACCTAGTACCTAGCCGTACTTATCCGGGGTCATTCTTTGCATTGCCACAATCTCCTCAGTTGTTTAAGCAACTATTGATGATGGCTGGGATGGATCGTTACTATCAATTTGCGCGTTGCTTCCGTGATGAAGATTTGCGTGCCGATCGTCAGCCTGAATTTACTCAGATTGATATTGAAACGTCGTTCTTAGATGAAGACGACATTATGAATCTGATGGAAAACATGATGCGTGCAACCTATAAGGAAGTACTCAACATTGACCTACCCAACCCCTTCCCTCGGATGCCCTACTCTGAAGCGATGCATCGCTTTGGCTCTGACAAACCCGATATGCGTAACCCATTAGAGTTTGTCGAAGTCAAAGATTTAATGCAGGAAGTGGATTTCAAAGTTTTTGCTGTACCTGCTAAAGACCCGAATAGCCGTATTGTGGCGTTACGTGTACCACAAGGTGATCGTTTATCCCGTAAAGATATTGACGACTACACCAAATACGTCGGGCGCTACGGTGCAAAAGGTCTGGCTTACATTAAGATCAATGATCTGGGTGCAGGTATGGAAGGCTTACAGTCTCCTATTCTGAAATTCTTACCCGATCAAGTGGTGCAAAACATTTTAGCGCGAACTCAAGCCGAAAATGGCGATTTGATTTTCTTCGGTGCCGATAAAGCTCGCGTGGTGAATGACTCCATGGGGGCTTTACGTCTTAAAATCGGTCAAGACCTCAATATGCTGCAAGGCGATTGGGCTGCACTTTGGGTCGTTGATTTCCCGATGTTTGAGTTTGACGATAAAGAAAACCGCTGGGTTGCGATTCATCACCCCTTTACCGCACCAAAAGGTGATGACTGGGCAACTAATCCCGGTGAAGCGTTATCACGCGCTTACGATATGGTATTGAACGGTACTGAAGTCGGCGGTGGCTCGATTCGTATTCATCAGATGGAAATGCAGAAGAAAGTATTTAGCTTATTGGGTATTTCCGATGAAGAAGCAGAAGAAAAGTTTGGCTTCCTACTCAA
The DNA here is from genome assembly GCA_039797965.1 of Pseudomonadota bacterium. GTDB lineage: Bacteria > Pseudomonadota > Gammaproteobacteria > Thiotrichales > Thiotrichaceae > Thiofilum. The sequence continues at coordinate 2,738 of JBDKGX010000095.1, read as the reverse complement.
TGCTTTAAAATACGGTTGCCCTCCTCATGGTGGTTTGGCGTTTGGTTTAGATCGCTTAGTCATGTTGATGACAGGCAGTCAGTCCATTCGTGACGTGATGGCATTCCCGAAAACTCAAACAGCTGCATGCTTAATGACTCACGCGCCCTCTGAAGTCCCTGCCAAGCAGTTACGTGAACTCAGCGTTCGTGTGCAACTGCCAGAAAAGCAAGCTTAAGTAATTCAAATACTTGATTAGCTGATAAAAGACCCGCTACCACTAGCGGGTTTTTTATTTAAACAGTGATCGACTGAGTACTTTCAGCTCTTTCGACAAAAAGTACTCCATTCAAATGATCAATTTCATGCTGAATAATTCTTGCCACAAAACCACTGTGCTCTTGCTCTAATAAATGCCCCTGCTCACTCAAGTACTTTACTCGCAAACGTTCAGCGCGTTGTACCGAGCCACGGGTATTAGCTACACTCAAACAACCCTCCTCACCCATGCACACCTCATCCGAGTGCCAAATAATCTCTGGATTAATCATGGCAATCGGCTCCATCACAGGCGCATCGGGATAACGCGGATTAGGACGAGATGCCACAATAATAATGCGTAATGATTGAAAGACCTGTGGTGCAGCAATCCCCACACCATTAGCGGCTAACATAGTGGCGTGCATATCACGAATCAGTGTTTGAATATCAGCGTGTAAAGGGTCGATCACAAGTTTAGCTATTTGAGCTAAAACCGCGTCACCTTGTTGAGCAATGGGAAGTACTTGAGATGAAGTAGAAGGCATCATAGTTCTTTCCTCTAATCTAGTTGTACAGTAATAGGAGGATTAGCTAACTCATAGTCCTCATTTAAAGAACAAGCATTCACAAATAAAACCCCGCGTTTTTCATCAGTACCATAATCTTCGTGAATATGCCCAAAAGCATGAATTCGCGGTTTTATTTTAAATACTACTTTAGCTAACTCCTCACAACCTACTCGCTCGCCATGATAACACTCATCTAAATAACCAAAAGCGGGGCCATGGGTAATTAATACATCGGTATACTTGGGGATTAATTGCCAATGTTCCGCAATTTTTTTACCACGAGGACGATTAAAAGCCCAATCACAAAACTCGGGTTGAATCGGTGAACCCCAGAAGTACTTACCCGCAATTTCAATGCCTGAATCATTTAAATAAATAATCCCTTTTTCAGTCAGTACTTTTTCAGCCTCTGCTCGGCGATTATCCTCAAAGCACCAATCATGATTCCCTGCAATCACTATTTTATGGTGAAAGTTCTGCAGACTAATGAAGTCAGCAAAATCCTCTACCTCATCCACCTCACCCATTCGCGTAAAATCTCCGCAATGAATTAATACATCACCCGCCCCCAGTACTAGATCGCGATGTTTGCCATGAGTGTCAGAGATAAAGGTTAGTTGCATAGTTAATCCTCATAAATGCCCTACTAATTCACATTATAGATGCAGAACCCATACCAAATGGATTTATAAAAGTATCACGAGTCACGTAAATAGAGCATAGCGACGAGGCGAACCCTATAGTTCGCCCCTAAAGGATGAGAGGGTTTATTTGCAAGGTCTGCTAGCGGCTGTATCGGCTAATTGGCGAGCTTTGGTATTGGCATCAACTTGCGGTTTGACAATATCTGTAATGCAAATGGCTTGAGGAGTAATTTTACTGACTACCAAGTAGGACGTATTTTTCTCAGGTTTTTCAGGGTCTTCAGCCGCGTTATAACGTACAATAAGCGCTATAGGTTGGATTTTATTGCCTTGCTTTTCTAATCGCCACTCTGCTTTTGCACCTACTATTGAAAAGGCACTAGAGACTTTATTAATTAAATCGAGGGGATAATTTTTCCCATTGGGAGCCACGACATCAATCGATTGGCGAATATCGCCTTCTGTTAACATTAACTGATAGCCCGCAACCCCACCACATCGACCTTTATACCAGCCTGACCCTGTAGCATCTGACTCTACGGTTTTGCAGGCTTTGTCGGTTAGCGCTGTGTACTGACTACTAATCGCTCCTGCTTGAACGGCTGTAGTGAGTAATCCTAGTACTACAAACGTACGCCATTGTGTTTTTAATACCATACATTTCACCTCTCTTGCTGTAAAATACTGATCGTTCTAGCATTAACCTCTTACACCCGTAGAATACCTTAGGAGTCAATATGTTATCGTCTAAATTTCGTACATTACTAGGAAGTACTTTAGGATTAATATTATTTGCTTCTGTCTTACAAGCGGATTTGATTGCTCCTGAAGTGGCAGATGCGCAACAACGCTTTACTGATAATCCTAAGCTAATTGATCAAACTGACCAATACTGTACTAATAAAACTATAGACGATGCTTGCACTATCGCAGGTACAGTATTTGAGGGAGGCGGTAAGGGCAAATGTGTACGTGAACTCGTTGATCTAAAAATTACCTTACAATGTCAACGGACTGAATCTGTAATCATTGATCGCCAAATTCCTGACAAGTTTTCTCAAAAGCCCCCCTATCCTCAGGTAACCGACCGCTTTTGCGCTCAACTGAAAGTAGGTAACCCTTGTCAAGTCACCTTAAAGCACAATAATAAATCAGAGTCTTTTAAAGGCCTATGTAAAACGCATCAAGAACAACGCGGCTATCGTTTTATGCCAGAAATTCAACAAGTACTGAGTTGTGAGCCAAGCAAACCTACTCCTGCTCGTATTTATCAAGCGATTAACCC